>JACQVA010000076.1 GCA_016210005.1 Deltaproteobacteria bacterium
CCGAAAAACCCTCCACTACCTTGCTCTTATGCTGCCACACCCGCGTTGCCAGCTCTGAGGTCACCCCAATGTACAGCGTGCCGTTCCGTTTGCTGGCCAGGATGTAAACGCAGAACTGCTTGTCCATAGCACCAAACGCCAAACTGGATTCCCGCTTTCGCGGGAATGACGGCCATAACACCGAACCACGTTACCCACAAATTTGTCGCGCACCCTTCCCCGCGCCGGTCGCAGCGGTGTTGGACTGGCGCGGGCCCCCCGCTACACTGGCGCGCACGTAAGCCGAGCCATGAGCAAGCCGCGTAGATTCACCGAGGACGAGCTGCGCGCTCGCCTGCGGGTGGTGTGCATTTGCAAAGGTATCAAGTTGGCCAAGATCAGCGATGCCATCGGCGCCGGTGCCCGCACCGTCGCAGAGGTCAACCGCGCCACCGGCAGCGGCGATGGGGGTTGCGGCGCTACTCGTTGCACACCGGTCATCCTTGAAATGCTGCGCCACGGCGGCCGGCCGCCGGCGAAGCTGCCCGCGCTCGCAGCGGCCGAGCACGACGAGGATTATTGGTTCCCGCCGCTGGCGCGCAAGACCGAGCACAAGTAGCAACCGCTGGCGGCGGGCGCGTACAAGCTCAGAACATGGCGCCGATGCTGAAGTGAAGCTCACCGACCGACTCGTCGGTGCGGCGGTCGAGTTTGAAGCCGTAATCGAGGCTGAGCGGACCCACCGGGGTGTTGTAACGCAACCCCAACCCGCAGCTGCGGCGGAAATCGTCCAAACTGGTCGCGCGGTCTTGCAGATAAACCCCACCGCCGTCGGCAAACACGGCCCCGCCGATGCCGAAGGCCAGCGGGAAGCGTAGCTCGGTGTTGAGAATACCAACCAGGTCGCCGCCCAAGGGGCTGCCGGCGCTGCCGGCCGGGCCGATGACGTTCTCGCCGAACCCGCGCACGGTGGTGCGCCCGCCGAGAAAGAAGCGCTCGCGGATCGGCACCTGATCGCCGTCGGCGAAGGCATAGGCCCAGCCGCCACGCAGTACGTACAGAAAGGTTACGCTCTCGGTGATGGGGACATAGTGTGTGTGCTGGCCCAGCAGCTTCACAAACGCGACGTCGGCGCCGAGCTCAGCCGGGGCGTAGCGCAGGCGCAACGAGTCGAAGACGCCGCGGCTGGGCATGAAGGCATCATCGCGTCCATCGTAGACCAAGAAGGGACCCAGACTGATGCTGCGCAATCGCCCCTGATCGCGGGGGTTGAAGGCGAGCACATCGCTGGCGACGTCGAACACCTGGCTCTGCTCCACTTGCAGATCAAAGCCCGCCCGCAGCTCGGGTAGCAGCGGTCGTTCAAGGGCGGGGATGAAGGCGAAGCGCTCGACGCTGAAGCGATCGACGGTGCGGGTGGCGCGCTGCGCGATCAAGTCGGAGCGCAGCGCCCACTGCGTGTCGGCCAGGCGTGGTTCGCGAAAGGCAAGATCACCCAGGTATTCATCGGGCGACAGCGACGCCGGCTCGAAGTTGAACTCGCCCCGCAGGCTCAAGCGGCGCGCTAGCCCCTGCAAGTTGCTGTGACTGATTTCGCCGAAGCCGCGAATGCCGTCGCGGGTGTTGTACCCGGCGCCCCACTGCAAGCTGCCTGGGGGTTTCTCGGCGACGCTGATGCCGATGTCGCGCCGGCCGCCGGCGGCTTGCCGCGGCAGCGGCCGAACTGTGACGCTGCGGAACAGCCCGAGACGGTAGAGCTGCGACTGCGCCAGCAGCAGCGCCTCGGGATCCAGCGGATCACCCGATTTGAACGGGAGAGCACGCGCAATCACCCCGGCCTTGGTGTCGAGGTTGTTCTGGATGATGATCGCGCCTACGCTCTCGGCGGTGCCGGGGGCCGCGGTAAAACGCACGCTAGCAGCCAGCTCGCCGCCGGCCGCGCTGGTGCTGACCTCGGCCGCTACCTCCGCGTGCGGAAAGCCGGCACGCGCCAGTGCGGTAACCAGCCGCTGCCGGTCGGCCTCCAGCGCCTCGCGATCGAGCGGCTCGCCCACGCGCAGGGCCAACTCCGGGGGCGCGAGCCGCAGCGGCTCGAAGCCGGCCAGCTCGACCGTCTGCACCCGCGTGCGTGGCCCCTCTTCGATGACGACGGTGATGAACACTCGGCCGCGCTCGGGCTCGAAGCGGGTGCGCAGATCGACGATCTCGGCCGCCTCGAAGCCGTAGCGGCGGTACAGGTACCACAGCCGCTTGAGATCGTCGGCCAGCACGTCATCGAGCAGCACGCCGCGCCGCCACGGCAGCCAACTCGGCGGTTGCGTCGCCATTACCGCCCGCAACTGCGCCGGCGATACGCCCTGCGCGCCCTCGAAGCCGACCTCGGCAACCCGAAAACGCCGGCCCTCGACGATGTCGAAGTGTACCGTCTTGGGCGGCCCCGGCGCGATGCTCAAGCCGACCCGCACGACGTAGTAGCCGGCCTCGCGATACGCGCGCTCGACGCGCCGTGCCAGCTCGCGCCACGAGCCGTCGGTGACGATGACCCGCCCGGGCAGATCCATCAGCTCCAGCAGCTGGCTCGCGCTAAAGCGGAGATTTCCCGACCATGTGAGGTCGAAGCGCGGTCCGGGGTCAAGCTGGAAGCGCAACGTTCCGCGCCGGTTCGCGCCCAACTCCCAGGTGCTATCGACCCGCGCCTCGAAGTAGCGCTCGGCACGCAGCAAGCGCACGATCGCCTTCTCTGCCGCCACCTGCCGCGAGCGCACGTAGCGCCCCTCGACGCGTATTCCGATCGCCCGTTGTAGTCGCCGCGGTGGCACCGGCAGCTCACCGGCAAATTCGATCGCGGCCACCCGCAGCGGCTCGCCCTCCTCAATTCTAAATGTCACATCGACTTCGCCGGCCGCCCCGGCGGTGACACCGGCGCTCACCTGCGCCAGCTCGAAGCCCTCGGCGGCGTAGCGCTGGCGCAGGCGCGCTACGGCCTGGTCGCGCAACTCCTCGGAGTAAATCGCTCCCGGCCGCAGCCGCACCAGCCGTTCGAGCTCATCGCCGCCGAGCGCATGGTTACCGCGAAAGCGCACCACGTTCACCACGATGTGGCGCTCCAGCCTGAGCGTCAGCGCCACCCCGTCTTCGCGCGCGACCGGCTCGATCGCGCTGGCCTTGAACAACCCCGTTTGCTCCAGCCGCCAGCCGGCTTCCTCTAGGTCAGCCCGCCGCAGCTCGTCGCCCACTCGCATGGGCAGCAAGGCCGCCAGTCCGCGGCGGTCGATCGGCGCGGTGCACTCGAAGCCGATCGCCACAATCCGGCGGCCCAGCCACTCGCTGTCCTGCGCCCAGCCGGGAGCCGCGGCCAGCGCCAGCAACGCGCTGAGTGCCAGACCAGCGCGCCGCCAGATGCACTCAGCGCTCATCCGCGGCCCCGCTGGCGCCGCCGGCGGGCATCAGCGACAATGGCAGCCGGCGGAATTCGTAACGAAACTTGACATCGCCGCCGAAAGCACCGGCTTGTGCCTGGGTCTGACTCTCCCAGCTTCCCAACAACGATATGCGCCGTGTCAGCCGATACTCCAGTTGCACGCTGCGCCGGGCCTCGACACCGAAGCTGCCCGAGGCGACTGCGCGCAGCCGCTCGGTGAGATCCTTACCGATGGTGACGCGCGGCTCGATCGCGCCGGTGGTGCGCGCCTGCGCCGCCTCGATCTCGAAGCGGTCGACCCCGACCAGCCGGCTCACGCGCTGCTCCACCGCGCGCGTGGGTAAGAGCGCCAGCACGTCGGTGGCGCTGACCCCGCCGCCTTCGCGCTGGAGTTGCGCGGTGGTCTTTCCGAAACTGACCAGGCTGAGGACGTCGTTCTGCGACAGGTTGGGGTCGTCGGCGCTGAACTGCACGCGCGGATGCTCGGCGGTGCCGGTCACCGCCACCGTCACGGTGTAATCGGCGTCGGCTGTGGCCACGTGCGTTTCGGCGTTGATGTTCAAGTTGGGATTGAGGGCGAAGCGATCGCGGAAGTCGACCGCCCCGCCGGTGATCGTGAAGGTGTGTCCGCGAAACGGCACCTCGCCGTTCAAGACCCCGATCGTGCCCTCGACCACCGGTCTATCGTTACTGCCGGTGAGGTGGAGATCAGTCCACATCTCGACCTTGGCGACGTTATTGTCGATGAAGAGGCCGTCGTGTGCGTACACCCGCAGGTCCCACTCCACTTTGCGCGTCGCCGCCTCTTTGCGTGGAGCCGGGAGAATCTGTTCCTTCAGCCAGGGGAACAAATCGGTGAGCTGGAGGTCGCGGTCGTAGAGGGCATCGACGATTTCCACGCTGCCGTCCAGCCGCAGCGCGGCCCAGGGGCCACCGGCGCTGCCGTGCCCGGACAGGCGCGCTTCCAACCCCTCGGCCAAGGTGAGCGCGACTTGATCAATCGTCCACGACACCTCGGGGCCACGATTCACGTCGACCGCGCCACTCACGCCAAAACCGCCGCCGCCGGCCTTGCCCTCCAGCTGCTCGATGCGGATCCGGCTGCCGGCCAAAGTAGCGCGGCCGTTGGTGTTGGTGAACACCAGCGGGGCGCCGACATCGAGGGCCGCGTCTTGGAGGCTGGCGCTGCCGCGCAACTGCCAAGTGCCCGCGGCGCTGCGCTGCGCGTCCGCTGCCACCGCGAACTCGCCCAAGGCCGACTTGACCGGCAGCGCCACCAGTTCGAGCAGGGCGAGGTTGCCGCCGCCCTCGACGCGCAGCTCAGCCACTCCCGCGGTGGTGATCTCGCCCGCCAGCTGCAATCGGCTGCCCTCGCCCGCCAGCGAACAGCTGGAGATGCGGAAACGCCCGTGTTCCCCGCGCACGACGATGGGCTCGGTAGCCTGCACGCGATAGGCTTGCCGCTCGACGTTCAGCACCGGCACCAGCAGTTCACCGCCGAGATCCGCCGGTGAGCTGAGACCGCCCGCCAAGCGCAGTGAGCCGGCGGTCTCCACCCGCAACAGCCCATCGCGAGCGATCAGCGGCGCGGCATCGGCGAGCTGCCATCGGCCATGCAACGTAAAGGGCCACTCCCGCGCTGTCGCCAGCGTGGCGGCAAGCTCTATCGCGCCGTCCAAAGCGGTCGTCTGCGCCTGCCACTGGCCGGCTTCACCTTCGGCGTTGACGGTAATTGGGCCGAGCGGACGGCCGCCGATGACCAGCGTCTGGCCCTCGAGCTGCAGCCGGCCGCCGAGTTGCGGCAGCGGGCCTTCGAGGTGTCCGCGCAAGGTAGCCGTGCCCTCGAGCCCGCGCAGACCAGCCCCGCGTAGATTGCCCAGCTGCCACCGGCTCGATTCGATGTCGGCACGCCAGGGTTGCCGGCCGCGGCCCGCTGCCGTAACTTTTAGTGATTCGGAGCGGGCGTGGGTCACGATCACCTCCGCCTGCCAGTCGGGCGGGGTCGCCGCAGCCCGCAGCGCCAGCATCGCCAGCGGCTCACGCAGCACCCACAGGCGTTGCAGATCGAGGCTGGCGGCGAGTGCCGGAGTGTGCCACGGCCCGCGGCAGCTGACCGCCCCGGTGGCGGTGCCGCCGTGCAGCGGCAGCTCGTGGCCGAGGGCCGCGGCCGCCGCCGTCACCAGCGACCAGTCGAAGTCCTGGAGCTGCAGCTGCCAATCATTGGTGGCCACGCCGGTCAACGCCAATACGCCGTCAAGTTGGCCGCTGCCGGTGGCGCTGGTGAGCTGCAACGCCCGCGCCGTCAATAGGCTATCGCTCCACTCGAGTTGCCCGCGCAGCGACGCCAGCGTGGCGCCCAGCACGGTTAGCCGGTCGCCTGCGAGCGCGCCGCTCAGCCTCGGCTCGGCGAGGGTACCGCTCAAGGTAACGTCAGCCGAAAGGCTGCCGGCCAGGGTCTCGCGCAGCGGTGTCGGCACCAGCGGCGCCAACTTGGCGACGTCGGCCAAATGGAGCGTCGCCCTTCCGCTTGTAGCCTCACCGCCAGTGAGCGAGGCGCTCACCTGAGCCCGATTGCCGGCAGCTTGCTCGATGGTTCCGGTCAGCTGCAAGTCGTCGCGGGAAATGCCCAGCCGTGCGGTCCACTGCGCCGGCGCCGCCGCGCTCTCACCGGTGCCTGCCGCCAGCGCTCCGGCGCCTTCGAGGCTGAGTGCCACCGGTTCCAGGGTTCCGGTCAGCTGCGCGCTCCCGTCAGAGCGGAATGACCACGGCTGCAGCGGCCCGCCGGGGCGGTTGATCCACGCAGCATCGAGGCCTTGCCAGGTCACAGATCCGGTTGCCGGCACCGGACCGGCCACGGTCAACTCGAGGCTCGCGGTCGCTGTCCCCTGCCACGCACTAATGGTGACGTCGCGCGCCGCCAGCAACTTGCCGCGGCGCAGGACCGTGCCCTTTACCTCACCGACGGGCAAGCCGCCGAATACGGCGCCGCCCAAGCTCGCCTGCGCTTCGATCTCGGAGTCAAACAGCTCGCCGGTGCAGGAGGCCTCGACGCTGAGTCTACCGGCGGCTTGCTTGAGCGGCTCGAACACCACTGCCAGCAACTCGAACGGCAACTCCGCCGTGAGGTGATGGCGCGTAGCTGGCGGCAGGGCCTGGTTCACGACGCTCAAGCTTACCTGCTCGCCGGCGATCGTCGCCTTGTGGAGGTAGAATTCTTTGCCTAGGACGCCGGCTTCCATATGGACCGCGGAGACCGAGAGCTGACGCTCGGCGCGCCGCAGCGCCGCCGCGCCGGCGTCGATGGTCATGGTGATGAAAGGCTGCTCTGGACTAATACCGACGCGGCCGTTGACCAGGGGCGCGGTGGCCTGGAGGGGTTGCCGATCGATAGGGAACTGGACCGTAACATCCTCGATGCTGGTGGCTGTAACCTCGAAGGCCACGGGTTTGGCGGCGGCGCCGGGCCGGGTGTCGCCCCCGGGCGCTGAGCCCTTCGGCAAGCCATCAATATCGAGGAATACACCAGCAGCGCGCAGGGTTGCCACCGGGCGCAGCCGGCGCAAGCTTTGCGTCAGCCGCAGCTGCACCGTGGCGCTGCGCACCGCCAGTATGGGCGCGTCACGGCCAATCCGGAAATCGCTAACCGTCAGCGTCGTCGGCCACCATGAGATGCTCACGTCGCCGACTTGGCAGGGGGCGTGGAACACGCCCGCCAGCTCTCGCTCACCCCATTGCCGCGCCCAGCGCAGCAGTGGCAGCGATCCGAACCACAGCGTCGCCGCGGCGAGCAGCGCGCCAATCAACATCCCCAGAACGAGCCGGCGTAACAGCCTCACAACGCCGAGGAGGTACCGACAAATGCGGGCGACCGCAAATGCTAGGGGGCGGCCGCTTAGCGCCGTCAGCCCGCCGCGGTGCGTGGCCCTTGGCGCGGCAACACCACGCGAAAGCAGGCCCCAGCCCCCGGCTGGCTGTGAACGCTCACGCTGCCGCCCAGCGCCTCGCTCAGGCGCTTGACAATGTAGAGCCCCAGTCCGACGCCGCCGTCGCGTCCCGGCGTCGCGCTGGCCTGGCGGAACATCTCGAAGATCGCCGTCTGGTCTTCGAGCGCGATGCCCGGGCCGGTGTCCGTAACCGAGAAGCACACCTGGGCCTGGTCCCCGACCTCTTCAGCGGCCACGCTGACAGCGCCCGCCTCGGTGTACTTGAGGGCATTGTGGATGAGGTTGCGCAAAATCATTTCCAGCTTGCCGCGGTCGGTTCGCAACGTCGCCGCGCCGCCGCGATTGAGCCAATCTACCTTCACTTTGGGCCCGCACCAGTTCGAAGGCACGCTGGTGCGCAGGCTGGCAAAGAGCGCGCCGAGGTCGAACTCCTCGAGATTCAGGCGCAAGCCGCCGGCATCGAGGCGGCTGACGTCGAGCATGGCTTGAATGAGGTCAAGCAACTGCAGCGACTGCTGGCGGATGCGGTCGAGCGCGGCGCTTTGCTCGCCGGGGTCGCCCAGCGCCGCTTCGCGCAACAAGTCAGTGTAGCCGATGATCACGTTCAGCGGCGTACGCAGCTCGTGGGAGACGGTGGCGACGAACTCCGACTTGAGGCGATTGGCGGCGCGGGCTTCCTCCATCAGGCGAGCATTCTCCAGCGCCACTGCCGCCTGGTTGGCGATGGCTGCCAGTAGGCGGCGCTCCTGCGGCCGAAACGGCCCGCGCGGCTGCACGTAGCAGCACGACACGACCGCGGTTATCTGCTGCTCGCGCATGATGCTTTGGCTCAAGAAGGCCGCCAGCCGCCAGCGCTGCAGCAGCGTCTGCGCAAGTGGCTCGCTACTCTCACTGTTGGTGAGTGCAACCCAGCCGTTCCTGCGCAGCGTCCGCTCGAAAGGGGCTATTACCTGCGGGCTGAAGCCGATGGTACGAATCTCCTCGGCGACGGCGGCCGGCACGCCGCTACCGGCTGCCAGCTCGAACGTTCGCCCGCTCTCGTTCCAGCGCAACAGCGCCGCCCAATCCGCCGCCAAGGCCTGGCGGGCGCACGCCGCCATCTGCTCCGCCAACGCCTGTGGATCACGGATAGTGGCGTTGAGCGCCCGCGCCACTTCGAGCAGTGCAGCGGAGAATAACTGAGCCCGCTCCAGCTCGGCGGCGCGCCAGTAGGCCGCAAAGCGGTGGCGCTCGAGCAGGTACGCCCCGGTGAGCGTCAGCCCGACGGCCGTACTCAGCGCAGCCAGGCCGTAAACGCTGGGCGAGGCCGTCGTTGCCCCGGCGAACGTGCTCAGCGGGTATCCCAGAGCCGCGCCCAGGCTTCCGAGCGCTTGCCCGCGCAAGCCCCAGGGAAAGAGCAGCACCACTCCGGTCAGATACAAAGTCAGAGTCAGCACCAGCATTTCGGCACGATTGTGCACCGCGGCCGAATACGCGGTCATGCACAGCGCCAGAGCGTTGGTAGCGGCCACCGTGATCGCGAAAGTCCGATCGGGCCGGCGACGCACGGCGACGACCGCGGCCACGCACAGCGCCGCGTACACCGCACAAGTGAGGAGCAACGCGCTGCGGCGAGTAGGGAAGTAGATCACCTCCAGGGTGGTGATCGCGCCGGCAAAGAGGAGAAAGAAGATGGACGCCGCTTGCACTCGGTGCGCCAGCAGGCGCTGTGTCTCCTGCCAATAGGCGGACAGCATCCCTTCGTCCGCACTGGTTGCATCAACGGTGCCCCCCTCGCGAGTCACGCTGGCATCCTACCACACTCGATCGCCGATCCGGTCACGCAAAGTGCATCTATGGTCAAATGCGCCGGCCGCCTCAGCCGGCGCCGCACCTGCGATCCCACAGCGCGAAGATAGTCGAGCCCGTCAACACCAGCAGCGCGGCAACGTTGAACATGACGGGATAACTGCCGAAGCGGATAACGGCGCCGAGGCTGGGGCCACCGAGCAGAACTCCGCCGTCGAACAACGCCGTGAACACCGACAGCGCCGCGCCCCGCTCCGCCGCCCGGGCGCGCTCGACTACCAGTCCCAACAGAATCGGGAACACGAACCCATGCCCCAACCCGCACAGAATGCCCGCGGCCACCACCTCGCTCGCCCGCGTCGTTCGTGCCAGGAGCACCAGACCCAGCGCCAGCACCGCCAGCGCCGGAAAGAGCACGCGCTTTGGCCCCACCCGTTCCGGCAACCAGGCGAAGAAGAGTCGCAGACTCACGGCGCTCAGAGCGTAGGCGGTGAAGAAACCGCCGACCGAACCGATTCCGGTAGCCAGTACGAAGGTCTTGAGGAAGGTGAAGTAAGCCGCCAGCGCGGTGGCGAACACAGTGCCGACAAACCACACCGGCAGCAGGTCGCGCTGCAGCGCGGCGGCGACAAACCCGCGGTTGGGCAGCTCGCCGCTAGATAGCACAGCGTCCCGCAGCGGTAACGATAGCGCCAGCGACGAGGCCGCCAACACCACCGAGGCGGCAAACACGGCCGCGTAGTCGGCCCGCGCCAGAATCGCATCGCCCATCAGACCACCGAACGAGATCGGCAGCATGCCGGAGACGCCGAACAACGCGAGGCCCCCGGTGCACCGCGAGGCCGGCACCAGATCCGCCGCCTGGGTAAAGAAGGCGGCAAACAGCGCGGCCTCGGCCAGGCCGTGCCCAACGCGAACCGCGTAGATCCAGGGGCCAAGTCGCCCAACGGTAAGATAGAGGCAACAAACGACGACGTTGAGCGCCCCGCCCGCCAAGATCAGCCGGCGCCGGCCATGGCTGTCCATTGCGCGCCCCAGCCACGGGCGCACCACGATCGCCACCGCTGCGGTCAGACCGAAGATGAACCCGATCTGCACCTCGCCCGCTCCCAGCTGCTGCAAGAAGCCGGGCAGATGCAGATACAAGTTGAAGGCCATGCCCTGGAGGAAGTTCGCCAGCGCGCAAAGCAGGAACGGCCCGGTAATCAACGGCGCCCGCGTCATCGCTGTCGCACGCAACCTCGGCGGGCCCTGCGCTGCCGGCGCCTATTGCGGCGGGTAAAGCGGCAGCCGCTCGGCGACCTCCGCCAGGCGCGGCGCGGCGCGGTCTTTGGCCGACAAGAGCGGGTCGGCTATCGGCCAAGCGACGCCGATGGCGGGATCATCCCACCGGACGTGCAGCTCGCCACCGGGATCGTAGAGATCGGTGCACTTGTACTCGATCTCGGCCGCATCACTGAGCACGCAAAAGCCATGAGCGAATCCGGGCGGAACATAGATCTGGCGAAAATTCTCCGCCGATAGATGTACCCCCACCCAGTGCGCGAAGCGCGGCGAGCCGCGGCGAATGTCGACGGCGACGTCGAAGATCTCGCCTTGCAGCACGCGCACCAGCTTGCCCTGCGGCCGGCGCCACTGGGCGTGGAGGCCACGCAGCGTTGCCCGGCCCGAGCGCGAGTGATTGTCCTGCACGAACGGTTCGGTAATACCGCCGTCGCGGTACTTCTCCCAGTGATAGGTTTCCAAGAAGAAGCCGCGGTCGTCGCGGTAGACGTCCGGCTCCACCACAATGATCTCGGGCAGCTCGGTACGCAGGAATTGCATCACCACTCCTGTTCGAGCATGCGTAGCAGGTACTGCCCGTAGCCGGTGCGGGCCATCGTTTGGGCAATACGCTGCACGTCGGCGGCGCTGATGTAGCCCATGCGATAGGCGATCTCCTCGACGCAGGCCACCTTCAGCCCCTGGCGTTCCTCGATGGCTTGGATGAAGTTAGAGGCCTGTAGCAAGGCCTCGTGCGTGCCGGTATCGAGCCAGGCGGTGCCGCGGCCGAGCTTTTCGACGTGCAGTTTGCCCGCGCGCAAGTATTCGAGGTTGACGTCGGTGATCTCCAATTCGCCGCGAGCGGACGGTTTGAGGCTTTCGGCGACCCGCACCACGTCGTTGTCGTAGAAGTACAGGCCGGTCACCGCGTAGGGCGAGCGGGGTTTCTCCGGCTTTTCCTCCAGCCCGATGGCGCGGCCCTGCTGATCGAACTCCACCACCCCGTAGCGCTCGGGATCACGCACCCAGTAGCCGAAGACCGTCGCCCCGACCGAGCGCGTGGCCGCCCGCCGCAGGAAGTCCGCGAAGCCGTGGCCGTAGAAGATGTTATCGCCCAGTGCCAGTGCCGCCGGCTCACCGGCGATGAAGTCGCGGCCGATCAGAAACGCCTGGGCAATGCCTTCCGGCTGCGGCTGCACCGCGTAGCGGATCTGCAGCCCCCACTCGCCGCCGTCGGTGAGCAAGCGTTTGAACCCGTCTTGTTCGTGCGGGGTGGTGATGACCAGGATTTCCCGAATGCCGGCGAGCATGAGCGTCGACAACGGATAGTAGATCATCGGCTTGTCGTAGATCGGAATCAGTTGCTTGCTCACGGCGCGGGTCAGCGGATAGAGGCGCGTACCCGATCCGCCCGCGAGAATGATGCCTTTCATGCCTGCTCCTTTACTTGCGAAGCGCGCGCCCGCGCCTTTTCTACTCCGGCTGATGCTGCGGGCGCAAAAGGTCGGTGACCGTCTTGACCGGGCAGAAGGTGGTGGCCGGCACCTCCACCAACAGTGTGATCCAGCGCGCCATCGCCCCGTTCCACAAGCCCGGCCGCTCCAGAGCCTTGAGGTTACGCCCGGCTTCCGACTTGTGCGCGATGAAGACGGCCTCCGGGTCGACAAACCGGCTCAGTTCGAATGATCGCCCGCGCCGGTCGCGCACACCGCACACCAGATCAACCGGGTTGAAATGGCTGGCCGAGCGGAAGACCGCCTGCTGCGCCGGTGAGGCGGGATCGACTTCCGCCCCCTCGACGATTTGCACGCTCAGCCGGCCTTGCGGCCCACGCACCCAGAACGGACCACCGCCGGGCTCACCGGCGTTGGCTACAACTCCGCAGACCCGCAGCGGCCGATCGAGCACCGCCGTCAGGGCCGCGCGCTGTTCCGCCTCACTGCCCGTTACCTCGAGAGCCAACTGCTGCTGCACGAAGCGCGCGGCGGCGCCGACGGCGGCAGCACCTGCCGCCGGCTGATCGAGAGCCGACAAGTGCGCGAAGATTTCGCGCTGCACCGCCACCAGCAGGCCGATGAGTGCCTGCCGCCACTTGATCACGATCGGCTGGCGATAATCGGGCAGCACGTTGTCGATGTTGTTGATGCAGACGATGTCGGCGGCGAGGTCGTTGAGGTTCTCGATCAACGCGCCGTGGCCGCCAGGGCGAAACAGCAGCCGCCCGTCATCCGTCCGAAACGGGCGGTTATCCAGGCCAACTGCCACGGTGTCGGTCGACGGCTTTTGCTCCGAGAAGCCGACCTCGAAGCGCACGCCGAGCTGCTGCTCCAAGGCCAGGGCCAACTCGCCCAGCAACGCCGCGAAGCGTTCCCGGTGTTGCGGCGAGATGGTGAAGTGCAGCCGGTAAACACCGCGGTCGTCGCACAGGTAGCCCGCCGCCTCGCGCAGATGCTCCTCGAACGCGGTGCGGCTACCGGTGGCGTAACGGTGAAATCGCACCAGGCCTTTCGGCAGGGCGGCGTAGTCCAGACCATGCGGCGCCAGCAAGTAGTCGATGATCTCGCCGAAGCAGCCGCGGGCGGCCAGGGCGGCGGCGTCCAAGCCGTTTGCTTGCATCAAGTGGCGCAAATCCTCGGCGAAGGCGAAGCGGGCGAAGCCGTCCATGAACTGGAGCAACTCGTGCGCCTCGGCATCGCCCCGAGCGGCGACCGCCTCACGGTTGGCATCGTTTCGCTCACGCGCCCGCAGCAACGATTTAAACATGCGAGTCGCCGCGCCGGAAGCCGGCACGAACTTGAGCAACCGGCCGGCGGCGCGCGCCGCTTGGTAGTGGTCTTGAAGCCGCTCGATCTCACTCGGAGCCAGCACCCTAATCCCATCGCCGCGCCCACAGGCGCGCTCCAGGTGGCGATACGAGCAGCCGGCGCGCAACTGCCGCAGTTGCCGGTGCACGTCGTCGGCGCGCATGCCGCGCGCGGCGATCTGCTGCAGATCGGCATCGTACAAGTCAGCGTCACCCATCAGTCAACATCCCAAATTGCTTGACCCCAAGCGAGCGGCCGGGTCAAGCCAGCACGCCCGTTCCTGTTCGCGAACTCCCCGGGCAGAGCCGACGGCAGCAGCGATGCAAGATCTCCTACAACCCCTTCTCGGTATCGGACAGCGCAATGCGATCGGCGAGAGCTTTCATACTGGCACCGGCGGGTTTACGCTAAGGACGATTGTACAGCAAGGAGCGCGGGGCGCACCCTGCGTGGCTCCGCGGGACTCGCCGGAGGTTGCCATGAAATCGCTCACTTCGCCCGGTAGTACGGCCGATCGCATCAGCACGCCCCGCCCCTTACGCGTGCTGCTGGTGGAGGACTGCGAGGATGACGCGGAGATTCTGTTGCGCGACCTGCGCAGCGGGCATTTCCAGCCGCACGCCCAACGGGTCGATACCGCCGCGGCCTTGACCGCGGCCCTGGCCGCCGAGACTTGGGACATTGTCATCGCCGACTACGCCATGCCGCGCTTCGACGGGCTGGCCGCCCTGGCGATCGTGCGCCAGAGCACCTTGGACCTGCCGTTCATCCTGGTTTCGGGAACCATCGGCGAGGACCGTGCGGTGGAGGCGATGAAGGCCGGGGCCCACGACTTCATCACAAAGGGCAACCTTGCCCGCTTGCTGCCGGCCATCGAGCGCGAACTTGCTGACGCAGAGGTGCGCCGAAGGCAGCGGCGGGCGGAAGCACAGCAAACGGCGCTGCTGGCAGTCAGCGAGGATATCGCGGGCCGGCTCGACGCTGCCGAGCTGCTCGAGCGGGTCCAGCAGCACGCGGTGCAACTGCTTCCCTGCGACGCGGTCATGACCTTCGGCCTGGATCGCGATACCGACAGCATCCGGCTGCTGTCGGGCTGCGGCCTGCCGGCGACCGAACTCGATCCGTTACGGGCCTTAGAGTTCCCGGCGCTCAAGCCGATGGACGGGCGGTTGGGCGAAAGCACCACGGTGATCATCAACGACATCACCGAGCAGCCCTGGTTGCCGGCGTCGTTCTGCGCTACGTGCAGGTTAACGGCGTTGATCGCCACGCCGCTGCGCGCCAAGACGCGCCACTTCGGCACGCTCGTGGCCTGCCAGACACAGCCGCCGCGGGCCTTCGAGCCGCATCAGACCGACCTGCTCAGGGGTATCGCCGGACAGCTGGCGGTGGCGATGGAGGCGGCCGAGCTGTACCGGATCATTCAGGAAGAAGCCGAGGTGTCGGGGCGACTCGCCCAACTCGGTGCCGAATTGTACCTCACCCTGGATACCGCCGTGTTGCGCCATCAGCTCTGCCGGATGGCCGCCGACGTGCTGGGTTGTGACCGCAGTATGACGGTGGTCTGGGAGCCCCGGCAGAACGCCTACGTCCCGGCGGCTTTCTATGGCCACAGCCCGGAGGCTTGGCAGTCGACACGGCTGATGATGTTGACGCCCGCGCACATGGAGCCGTTACTGAGCCGGCTCGAGCGCCACGAGGTGGCGCCGATCGGCACCGCTCAGCCCACCGCTGAACTGGCGGCGCTGGCCCAGCGGCTGGGCCTCAGCTGCGGCCTCGCCTTGGCGTTGCGCTGCGGAGACGAGCTGATTGGAGTCCAGATCGCCGGCCGTGCGCGCGCCGAGGCGCACTTCACGCGCCAACACAAGCGCATTGCCGAGGGGCTCGCACGCATTGCGTCGGTGGCGCTGGCCAACGCGCAAATGGTCGAGCGGCTAACGCAGGAAAACCGCGCGCGCTCGGAGTTCGTGGAAACCATGACCCGCGAGTCGCGCGCCACGCTCCACACCATCGTCGGCTACACCGATCTAGTGTGCGCCCGAGAACTCGGCCCACTCACCAGCGAGCAGCTCGATGCCCTCCAACGAGTGGACAAGAGCGCCACCGCGCTGATGGATCGCATCGCCACCGTCGATCTCAGCCGCATGGAGTTCGCCTCGACGCACTAGCTCTCTGCCTGCGCCCGCGTATCGGGACAGGCGGCTGCGTGATCGACGGGGCTCTAAGGCCGTGCACGGCCTGGCCGAGAGGATCGACGACTCAGCTGGTCACCGCAATCCTGAGCGCATTCCTCAGTCGCCGGTGCTACCGAACGAATCGGTAAGGTTGGCTCGGCGCCGACCCCGGTATTTTGTCTGCTCGCGTTTCGGCTATAGTACCGAGTTCGACTGTATGCCGTCGGACGCGATCAGAATCGTTGGCGCGCGCCAGAACAACCTCAAGGGGATTGATGTCGCGATCCCACTCGGCGCGCTCACCGTGATTACCGGGGTCTCGGGCTCGGGCAAGTCGAGCCTCGCCTTCGACGTGCTCTATGCCGAAGGCCAGCGCCGTTACGTGGAAAGCTTTTCGGCCTACACGCGGCAGTTCCTCGAACGCATGGACAAGCCGCAAGTCGAGCACATCGACGGCGTGCTGCCGGCGATTGCGATCGCCCAGGGCAATACGGTGAAGACGTCGCGCTCGACGGTAGCGACGATGACCGAGTTGCACGACCACCTCAAGCTGCTCTTCGCCAAGATCGGTGTCTTGCACTGCCGGCAGTGCGGCCAAGTGGTCGCGCGCGACTCGGCGGAATCAGTCGCCGCCCGGCTGCTGCACCGCCCGGAAGGCACGCGCGTGCTCATCACCTTCACTCTGCCGTTGCCGGACAACCTGCCGTGGGCGGAAGCCCGCGCCGGACTTCTGCGCGCCGGTTTCCGTCGCCTGCTTGTAGCAGGCGAGGTGCGCGAGGCCGAGGCGATGGCGGCGCTGCCGGACGCAACGGTGACGGTGGTGGCCGACCGTGCGCTGGTTCGCCAGGCGCACAAGGCGCGGCTGGTTGATTCACTCGAGCAGGCGTTTCGCTTCGGCCAAGGCCGCCTGGCACTGGTGTTCCCCGACGAAGGCATGCGGCAAGAACCCTTCGTCGATCGGCTCGAATGCCCGCGTTGCGCCATCGCCTACCGCGAGGCCACCGCCAACCTGTTCTCGTTCAACAGTCCGTTGGGGGCGTGCGATACCTGCCGCGGCTTCGGCCGAGTAATCGACGTCGATCTCGACCTGGTCATCCCCGATCCGCGCAAATCGCTTGCCGCCGGCGCCATCAAGCCGTGGAGCACGCCGGCCACCGAATGGGAGCGCGGCGAACTGGAGAGCGTTTGCCGCCGGCACCGGATTCCCCTCGACCGGCCGTGGGAGCGCCTGAGCGCGGCGCAGCGCGCGCTCATAATCGACGGCGAGGACAAGTCGGCGGGCAAGAAACGCTACTACGGCGTCCGCGGTTGGTTTCGCTGGCTCGAAGGCCGCAGCTACAAGATGCACGTGCGCGTCTTCTTGGCGCGCTACCGCAGCTATCGCCTCTGCCCGGCTTGCCAAGGCGGCCGGCTCAAGCCCGATGCCCTGCTCTACCGCATCAACGGCCGCAGCATGCCCGAGGTCAATCAACTGAGCGTGGCCGAGGCGGCGGCGTTCTTCGAGGCGTTGCGGCTGACCGATACCGAGGAGGAGATCGCACACCTGATCCTGGCCGAGATTCGCAATCGCCTGCGCTACCTGCTGGAGGTAGGCCTCGAGTACCTCACCCTCGACCGCCAGTCGCGCACGCTCTCCGGTGGTGAGTTGGCGCGCGTCGACCTCACTACCGCGGTCGGCTCATCGCTGGTCAACACGCTCTACGTCCTCGACGAGCCATCGGTCGGGCTGCATCCGCGCGATAGCCAGCGTCTGGTGCGCATTCTGCAAGCGTTGCGCGCGCAGGAAAACACCGTGGTCGTAGTCGAGCACGAGGCCGAAATCATCCGCGCGGCCGAACACATCATCGATCTCGGCCCCGGTGCCGGTGCCAGCGGCGGGCAGGTGGTGTTCGCCGGCAGCTACGCCGACCTGCTCGGCAACAACGCGAGCGAATCGCTCACCGGCCAGTATCTCTCCGGCCGCCGGCACATACCCGCCCCCAGCGCGCGCCGGGTGCCGATCGCCGGCCTGCGGCTCGGCATTCGCGGCGCGCGCGCCAATAACTTGCGCAACCTCGACGTCGACATCCCGCTCTCGCGCTTCGTCTGCGTCACCGGCGTCTCGGGCTCGGGCAAGTCCACGCTGATCGAAGATGTGCTCTACCGCGGCCTCAAGAAGCGACTCGGCCAGTTTGCCGGCGTGCCGGGCGAGCACGACGAGATCGAGGGCGCCAACCACATCGCCGAAGTGGTGCTGGTCGATCAGTCGCCGCTCGGCACTACCCCGCGCGCCAACCCGGCGACCTATCTCAAAGCCTTCGACCCGATCCGCACGCTGTTTGCGCAAACCGCGCTGGCGCGGTTGCGGGGTTATCAAGCCAACGCCTTCTCGTTCAACGTCGCCGGCGGGCGCTGCGAGTCTTGCAACGGCGAGGGTTGCGAGAAGGTCGAGATGCAGTTTCTCTCGGACGTGTACGTTACCTGCCCCGAGTGCAACGGGGCACGCTTTCGCGCCGAGATCTTGGAGGTGGCTCACGAGGGCAAGAACATCCGCGAGGTGCTGGATTTGAGCGTACGCGAGGCGCTGGGGTTCTTTCAGGCCGAGCCCGAGATCGTGCGCCGGCTGCAGCCGCTGGCCGAGGTCGGACTCGACTACGTGCGGCTCGGCCAGGCGCTGACGACACTGTCCGGCGGCGAGTCGCAGCGCCTCAAACTAGCCGCGGCGATGGGCCGTGAAGGCAAGCCGCACAGCCTCTTTCTGTTCGACGAGCCCAGCATCGGGCTGCACTTCGCCGACGTCGAGAAGCTACTGGCCGCCTTGCAAGGGCTGGTGGAACGCGGCCACTCACTGGTGGTGATCGAGCACAATCTCGAGATCATCAAGGCCGCCGATTACGTCATCGACCTCGGCCCCGAAGGCGGGCCTAATGGCGGCACGCTAATCGCCCGCGGCACCCCCGAGCAAGTGGCAGCGAGCCCCGGCTCGCTCACCGGTCACTACCTACAGGCGGCGCTGGCGGCCGCCGCGCCGAGTGTGCCGCTGGCACCGGCAGCGGTGCTGCCGGCCCGCGACGGCCGCGGCGTTATGCGCATCGCCGGCGCCAAGGAGCACAATCTGCGCAATCTCACCCTCGAGCTACCGCGCGACCAGTTCATTGTGGTGACCGGTTTGAGTGGTTCGGGTAAGTCCACCCTCGCCTTCGACATCCTTTACGCCGAGGGCCAGCGCCGTTACCTCGACAGCCTCTCGGCCTACGCCCGCCAGTTCGTGAAAGTGATGGCGCGCCCGGCGGTGGATCTGCTGTCGGGAATCCCGCCGACGGTGGCCATCGAGCAGCGCCTCAGCCGCGGCAGCAAGAAGTCGACGGTGGCGACGATCACCGAGATCTATCACTACCTGCGGCTGCTGTACGCCAAGATCGGGATCCAGCACTGCACTAGGTGTGATCGTCCGATCACTGCGCAGACGCGCCAGCAGATCATCGATCGCATCCGCCGCGAGCAGCGCTCGAAGTCGATCACCTTGCTGGCGCCGGCCGTGCGCGGCCGCAAGGGTCACTACCACGAACTGTTCTTAACCATGCGCAAACTCGGCTTTACGCGGGCTCGGGTGGACGGCGTGGTGGTGGCGGTGGCGCCGGCCCCGGCTCTGGCGCGCTACCGTCCCCACGATATCGACATTGTGGTCGGGGAAGTCGAGGTCACCCGTGCCGGCGCCGGGCGCTTGCCCGATTTGGTGGCCACTGCGCTGCGCTATGGCAGCGGTGCGCTGATCGTTCAAGCCGGCGGCGGCGAGCAGGTGTTCAGCGAGCGCCTCGCTTGCACTGCCTGTGGCCTCGGCTATGAGGCGCTCGACCCGCGGATGTTTTCGTTCAACTCGCCCCAGGGGGCCTGCCCCGACTGCGATGGTATCGGTTCGCTGCCGGCTTTCGAGCCCGAGCTGATTGTCGGCGATTCGAGTCGGCCGGTGGGCGCGACGCTGGCCGCTGTGCTCGAGCCCTTCGGCGTGCGCGGCCAGCGCCAGCTGGAAGCGACGCTAGCGCACGCCGGCGTCGCTCGCCAGCGGCCGTGCCGGAAGCTGACGGTGAAGCAGCGACACGCGCTGTTGCACGGCGACGGCTCGCTGGGCGTCATCCCCTTCTTGCAAGCGCAACTCGAGGATGAAGCCAAGGCGGCGCTGCTGGCACCGTTTCTGAGTGAACGGGCTTGCCCGAGCTGCGGCGGGCGACGGCTACAAGCGCGCGCGCAAGCGGTGCGGGTCAACGGTCACACCATTGCTGAAGTGACCGCACAATCGGTAGCCGCGGCCCGGCGCGAGTGGTCCGGCCGCCGCTTCAGCGGCCGCGAAGGGGTAATCGCAGCGAATGTGGTGAAGGAGATCGTGCCGCGGCTGGAGTTCCTCGAACGGGTTGGGCTTTCCTATCTCACGCTCGATCGCCGCGCCGACACGCTCTCGGGCGGCGAGGCGCAGCGCATTCGGTTGGCGGCCCAGCTCGGCTCCAATCTGCGCGGCGTCTGCTACATCCTGGACGAGCCCACCATCGGCCTGCATCCGCGCGACAACGCCATGCTGCTCGAGACCCTGCTGGAGCTGAAGCGACACGGCAACACCGTCGTCGTGGTCGAGCATGACGAGGCCACCATTCAAGCGGCGGACGTGGTGGTTGATCTCGGCCCGGGCGGCGGCACGCACGGCGGCGAGCTGGTCGCGTTGGGTGCGCCGGCGACGCTGCGAACGCAGCCGGCGTCGGTGACCGGCCGCTACCTGGGCCAACCGCGCCCGCGCCTGGGCCCGCTGCGCGCGGTAAGCGGGAAGCAACGGCGGCTAGTGATCGAAGGCGCGTCTGAGCACAACCTCAAGAATATCCGTGTCGAGGTACCGCTGGGGGCGTGGAGCTGCGTCACCGGCGTTTCCGGCTCAGGCAAGTCCACGCTCGTGCGCGACGTTCTCTTCGCCGGCGTCCGGCGCGCCCTGGGTCTGCCCAGCGGGCGCGTCGGTGCGCACCGGCGCATCCGCGGCGGCGAGCACATCGAGCGGGTGGTCGAGGTCGATCAGACTCCGATCGGGCGCACGCCGCGCTCGATTCCGGCCTCGTACGTCGGCTTCTTCGATGATATCCGCAAGCTCTTCGCGCTGACCCCGGCGGCACGGGTGCGGGGCTACAGCGCCGGGCGATTCTCCTTCAACCTCAAGGGCGGCCGCTGCGAAACCTGCGCCGGGCAGGGCAAGATCAAGATGGCGATGAGCTTCCTGCCCGATCTCTACGTCGAGTGCGAGAGCTGCAGCGGGCGGCGCTTTACCGACGAAACCCTGGCCGTGACGTTCAACGGGCGCAGCATCGCCGAGGTACTGGCGATGACGATCGAGGAGGCAGTGGGGTTCTTCGCGGGCGTGCGCCACCTCGCGGCGCCGTTACAGCTATTGCAGGATATCGGCCTCGGCTACCTGACGCTCGGGCAGGGCAGTAACACGCTCTCGGGCGGCGAAGCGCAGCGCATCAAGCTCGCCTACGAGTTGGGCAAGGAGTCGCGCGGCGCGACCTTGTACGTGCTCGATGAGCCGACCACCGGCCTGCACTTCGCCGACATCGACCGGCTGATCGACGTGCTGCATCGCCTAGTCGATCGCGGCAACAGCGTTGTGACAATCGAGCACAACTTGGACATCATCAAGGAAGCCGACTGGATCATCGACCTTGGCCCCGAGGGCGGTGAGGCCGGCGGTGAAGTGGTGGCGATGGGCCCACCGCATGAGATCATCGCCAAGGGCGCGCGCTCGCACACCGCCGAGTTTCTGCGCCGGTTTCTCAACGGTGCCCAGCAAGCTCCGGCCGGCCGCGGGCGCCGCTGATCGCGCTGGCGCCGCGGCTCACTCGTCCGCTACTGCGCCTTGCGGCGCTTGTTGAGGTAGTGCCCGGCCAGGCGTGCCACCTCCATACCGGAGCAGGCGGCCTGGTGTGTGCCCATGCCGGCGCCGCCGGCGTCGGCACCGGCATAGTAAAGACCGCGAATCGGGGCCGCCGGGTTGGGTTTCAGCTTGCCGCATTGGCCGACGACCTGACCCAGCCCGACGCACTCGCCGCCTTGGCCGGGTAGCACGCTGTCGCGGGTCATGTTGCTGATGTCGCGCGGGCCGGCGTACTCGCGCCGCTCGGTGGCCGCCCAGATCTCGGGGAAGAACTTCACCATCTGTTCATCCATCCGCCGCCAGAGCCCTTCGATCTCGCGGGCCTCGGGATTGGGGGAGCAGACGGTGCCGGAGATGAGCACCTGCTTCCCCGGCGGCGCGGCCTCGGCGTCGTAGAAGGAATGGTTGCACATGAAGAGGATAACCTCGTCCGGAATATGGCCTTCTTTGACGCGGCAGAAGCGCTCCATGTTCCACCAGCTGTCATCGGAGTAGGCGACGTACATGGCGACGTCCATAACCGGCTTGCTGAGGAAATAGCGAATGCTGGTGAAGCCCCAGCCGGGGGCGAGCCCCTTGATGTAGTTGACGTAGCTGCGGTCGAACTGGTCTGCGCCCACCAACTTGAGCACGGTGGGCTGGATGCCGGCGCTGCTCACCACCACCGGGGCTTTGAAAGTCCCCTTCGTGGTCACCACGCCGGTGACGGCACCGTCCTCGACCATGATCTTCTCGACCTTGGTGTTGCGTATCAATTCACCGCCGTTGTTCTCGAACTCGCGCATCATCACGTCGGTGAGCATGCCGAAGCCACCGGGATACTGCCCGCCGCCGCCCTGGAGCATGATCTGTTTGAGAATCACAATCTGCTCCGAGGCCGCCACCAGATCGATAGGCTCGGCCAGCGAGGCATTGGCGTGGAAGGCCATGTAGCTGTACAGCTCGTAGGGGACGTCGCGGCGCGAGATGTACTCGTGCATGCTGACGTTGTCGAAGTCGTTTATGCGTTCATCCGGCATGGTGGCGATTTCGGTCATGAACGCGATCGTCTTCTGCTGCGCCTCGGCGTCGATATCCCAGAGCCGGAAGAAGGGGGTGGCATCCGTCATCGCCTGCGCCTGCGGTGCTATGCGGTAACTGCTCCAATCCCGCCGGCGATAGCAGATCTTGATGACGTCGCGGGTATCATCGGGTTGAAGCCCGGGACGGAACTCGCCGCTCACGCCGAGCTCGTTGAAGATGGACTCGAAGGCGGGCTGGCGCATCGGCACCTGCCCGTGCGGGAAGAGATCGTAAGCGTACCCGTCCTTCTTGAGGCTCACCATCTTGCCCCCGAGGAAGCTGTTCTTCTCGATGAGCAAGGTGTTGATGCCGCGCTTTTGCAGCAAGGTGGCGCACGAGCCCCCGCCGGGGCCGCTGCCGATCACGATGACGTCATATTGTTCCTTCGCCATGGGCTAACCTCCTCAAACTTACAGCATCGTGGCCACGGCCGCGAGCAAGCGGTGGTGCTTCTCGCTGTCGAGGACCATTGCCTCCAACAGGGTGCCGAAGAGTTCGGCGTGCTCTGCCGGCAGCTGCGATTTCGCGGTGCGACAGGCAGCGATCGTTTCCAGTTCGTGCTTCTGGAGTTCCGCGGTCAGGCGCAGCAGCTCGGCGCGGTCAACGTCAGGCGGGGTGCAGGGCTCTTGTTGGCTGGGGGCTTCACGCAGCCATTTCGCCAAGGTGCGCAAGAGGAGATGGTGCAGCTCCTCCTCGGTCAGGATGTGGCTCACAAGGTTCGCGGCAGAGCTGCTGCCAAGTTTTTCCGCCAGCACGCGGTACTGCGCCAGGATCTTGCCCTCTTCGTCCGCATGACGCTCGAACTTCGCGGCGAGCGATGCCCGCTCTATATCGCTGCTCACGGTTTTCTCCTTTCGTGGCGCCGTTATTCCAGGTACGTCGCAACGTACTTCTCCATTTCCTTCGTCGGCTTCCACCACTTCTTCACGCCTAGGTCGTCGGCCACCTTGTTGGCGCCGAGGTAACCCCCGGCTCCCAAGACGCAGCCCCCTGGATAGTTGGAAGCGCCGGCCGTGTACAGCCCCGGGATGGGGGTGTTCGTGCCGGAACAGTCCTGGTTGGGGCGGAAGCAGCCGAGCTGGATCGGCAGGTAGTCGCCGTGCTTGATCGAACCCCGGCGCATGTTGGGGAAGCGGATCTTGACGTCGACGGGCGTTTCCTGGTGGGTCATGACGACGTTGGCCCGCTTCATGTTCGGCGCGTAGCGCTCCCAGCGCTTCAGCATCGCTTCTTCAATTTCCGCGCCGCGCTGCTCCCAACCGCCCTGAAGATCGTACGGCGCGTGCATCTGTAGGAAGGAGATCTGCCGGTGCGCACGCGACGGCGGCACGCGCACGAGGTGGCTGTCCCACGCGCTCTCGCAGGTGGCGTGGCCGCCGAAGGTGTTCGGATCGATCTTGCCGGCGATCACGTTGTCCCAGTGCGCCAGCATCTGCGCGCTGCTCTCGAAGCCGAGGATCGTCATGAACGCTTGGCTGGCCTGCGGGTCCTTGGGAAGGTAGCGTGGGGCCTCTTCGGTCACGACATGGAGCGTGTTGAAACTCCACTTGTCGTACTTCCAGCCTTCAACGGACTGCCTCAGATCCGGCGGCACGTTCTCGGCACCGACGAAGTTGAGGAACGTGGTGTGCGGATCGAGGGTGGAGATGACGACGTTGCTGTACAGGGTTCGCCCTTCCCACAGCTCGACGCCGGCGACCGCGCCGTTCTTGAGCAGGATCTTGTTGACCTGGGAGGAGTCGAGGATAACGCCGCCGGCGCGGACGAACTCGCGCGCGAGCGAGCTGGCCAGCTTGTGCGAGCCGCCTTGGCAGTAACACTTGTTCATCAGCCGATCGAGGTAGAGCGGCACGAACAAGCCGAGGCCGGTCTCGCGCGGATCGAGCCCCCACATGCAGACGTGGTAGAGCAGGAAGGCGCGCACGCGATCGTTCTCGAAGAGATCGTTGATGATCTCGAGCGGGCTGCGCTCGACGAGTTCGAGCAGCTCCTTGCCCTCGGCCGTGCGGTCCAGAGCCATCGTGATGTCGAGTGGAGACATGGGCGGCAGATACGTCGACGGCGCGATGATGTCGCGCACGATCTTGCGCCAGCGGCCCATCGTACGGCTGAAGGTGTCGGAGTCCTTGACCGAGAACTTCATGAACGAATCGGCGGTATCCTCGATCATCCTTGTCAGCAGCAGCGACTCGCCGTTCTCGAACACCATCGAGCTTTGCAGGTTCGGTTTGATCCACACCAGGCCGTGCTTGGACAGATTGAAGTCTTGCAGCGCCGGCATGTAGTCCACCATCATGTGGTAGATGGCGTGGATATTCGAATAGTAGCCGGGGAAGAGGATCTCCTCGGTAGCGAGGCCGCCGCCGATCTCGTAGCGACGCTCGACCAGCGCGACGCGCAGGCCCGCCTTGGCCAAGTAAGCCGCGGCGATCAGCCCGTTCGGCCCGGCGCCGATGACGACCACGTCCCAGTGGCTTTCGGGTGGAAACTCCTCGAAGAAACTTTGGGGGTGTTGATGTCCTTTGAATTCGTTTGCCATGGTCTAATCACTCCTTATCGGTCCACGCCTCATGCTGACTTCCGGCCGTCGGCCGCCGAAATCTTTCCCTTCTCGGGGATGTACCAGGGCGAGGCGTACCACCACGGTCCGGGCTCGGCGACGCCGTCTTCGATGAGGATGTGCATGAGGTTGTAGCCGACGGCCATCAGGCACAAGCCGCCCGGATGCGCCGCCGACTGGTGCGCGAGGTACAGGCCTTCGATGTCGGGCACACGATAGCGCGCCAACTCCGGCAGCGGGCGTTCGTTCCACCACTCGTCGCGGTCGCAGCGGGTGCCGTACCACGAGCCGCCGAGCATGCCGGTGTTGCGGAACTCCTGCTCCCACGGGCTGTCGCTCCACATGCGCACGAGGTTCTTCTCGTCGAGGTTCTCGACGATGCAGGACAAGGTCTTGCACATGTAGTCGTCCCACTTCTTCTTGTCTTCGGGGCCGCGGTCCATCGCCTCGACGCCGTCGACGTTGTACTGCGGCGTCGGCACCATCATCCACAGCGGGCCGTTGATGTAGTAGCCCTCGCGGGTGCACTGCGGCTGCGTCTTGTCGTAGAGGCTGGCGGCCACCATGCCCCACATGGCCTCCTCGGGAGGGATGTCGAGGTTCTGCTGCCGGCCGATCACGCACTCGAGGTTCTTGTAGTACAGCTCCTTCGACTCCATGCAGTAGAAGCCGCCGGTGAACGGATGCGGCTCCTGGTTCATCCACTTGAACTGCGGGCGGTAGCGCAGCTCCTCGCGGGTGAGGAAGTGAGCCATGTACAGGCTGCCGCCCTTGAGGCTGAGGTCCTTGATCTTCTGCAAGAAGCCGGCGTCGAGGTGGCGCGGGCCGATCATGTTGAGGAAGGTCGGCTTGATGTGCGCGGCGCTGATCACCGCCTTGTTGGCCCAGATTTTCTTCGCGCCCCACGTCGCGTCGTCACGCAAGCGGACGCCGGCGGCGCGGCCGTTTTCGATGATGATCTCCTCCACCGGGCAGCAGGTGCGGAAGATCGCGCCGTGCGCCACGGCGCAGCGGAACAGCGCGTGAAAGTAGCCGTGCATGTTGCCGCGCGCCGCGACCGGCTTCGCGACCGCGGGCGGCAGCACGGTGGCGACGCACTCGAGCGCCGGAACCGCGACGCCCGGAAAATGCCCGAAGGCACCGGAGACGTTGGCGATGTACGCCTGGTGGACCTTGAACGGCTCGCTCTTGATGGTTTGGTCCATGAGATCGAACATGGTCCATTCGAGCATCTCCTTGGACCACAGGTCGGGGATACGGTCGCGGTAGACCTGCATGTACGGAATCGTGTTCTCGTCGAGCTCGATGTAGCGCGGATGCGGCGGGGTCCAGAACGTGGCCCGCAGCAGGTCTTTGAAACAGGGCGGGTCGCTGAGCAGGCCGGTGATCTTGGCCCAGCCCATCTTGTCTTCCATGGAGACCGGCACCAGGCCCTCGCGGGTCATCGGGCCGCGGTCTTGATCGAACGGCACCTCGTAGCGCGGATCGTAATCCATCCGGAAGCCGTAGCGCCACAGTTCGAGCTGCTCCCAGCCGGGGGCCGAGCCGCCGTAGTTGCCGATGGCGTGCGGCTGGATGCGGACCCCGGCCATGGGTTCGACGGTCTCCTGCGCGCCGCCGCACTCCGGCCGGTCCTCCAGCACGCAGACGCTTAGTCCGCACTTGGCCAGGTATGCCGCGGTCGTGGTGCCGTTGTGGCCGGCTCCGATGATGACCACGTCGTAGCGTTCCTCTTTACTCATCATTCACCTCCGTCAGTCAGGTTCCCCTCCTTACCAAGGAGGGGCCAGGGGAGGTGATGAACGCCGATTGCCGACACCGACCTCCCCCTGACCCCCTCCTTGGTGAGGAGGGGGAACATCGCTCATTCCAGATACGTCTTGACGTACCGCTCCATCTCCGGTGTTGGCTGCCACCATTTCTTTAGCCCCAAATCCTCGGCCACCTTGTTGGCGGCGAGATATCCGGGTGCACCGAGTACCAGCCCTCCCGGATATGTGGAGGCGCCGCACACGTAGAGACCGGCGATCGGCGTCTTGGTGCTCGAGCACTCCTGGTTGGGCCGGAAGCAGCCGAGCTGGACCGGCTTGTAGTCGCCGTGTTTGATCGATCCGCGGCGCATGTTGGGCAAGCGGATTTCGATGTCCTCGGGCGTTTCCATGCTGGTACGGATGATGTTCTCGCGTTTCATGTTCGGCGCGGCCTTGCGCCACTTGGCGAACATCGCGTCTTCCACCTCGCGGGCGCGTGGTTCCCAGCCGCCGGCCAGCTCGTAGGGGGCGTGCATTTGGAAGAAGGACACGTGCTTGCCCGGGAACCGTGTCAGATGCGGATCGAGCCGCGTCTCGCAGGTAACATGGCCGCCGAGGCTCTTCGCGTCGATCTTACCGGCGCTGACGTTGTCCCAGTGCGCGAGAATCTGCGCGGTGCTCTCGAAGCCGACGATGGTCATGAACGACTCGTCGACCCACGGATCACCGCAGGCGTAGTGCGGCGCCTCTTCCGAGGCGACGTGCAGGGTGTTGAAGCTCCACTTGTCGTACTTCCAGCCCTCGACGGCTGATGCCAAATCGCCCGGCAGGTTCTCCTTGCCGACCAGGTTGAAGAACGTGCTGTGCGGGTCGAGACTCGAGATGACCACTTCGCTGTGGAGCGTGCGGCCTTCCCACAACTCCACGCCGCAAACGGCGCCGTTGCGCAGGGTGATCCTGTTGACCTGCGAGGCGTCGAGAATAGTGCCGCCGGCGCGGATGATCTCGCGCGCCAGCGACGCCGCCAGCTTGTGCGAGCCACCCTGCGGGTAGGACTTGTTCATTCCGCGGTCGATCAGCAACGGCACGAAGAACCCGAGCCCGGTCTCGCGCGGGTCGAGTCCCCACATGCAACAGGTGTAAAGCATGAGGGCGCGCACGCGGTCGTTCTCGAAGGTGTCGTTGATGAGATCGAGCGGGCTGCGCTCGGTGATCTCCAGCATCTCTCGGCCGACGTCGGTGCGCTGCATGGCCACCGAGATATCCAGCGGTGACATCGGCGGCAGATAGGTGGCGGGCACCGCGATCTCACGCGAAATCCGGCGCCAGTTGCGCATCACCTTTCCGAACGCGACGGCGTCCTTCTGCGAGAACTTGTGGATCGAATCGGTGGTGTCCTCGATCATGCGCGTGAGCAGCAGCGAGCTGCCGTCCTCGAACACCATCGCGGTTTGCAGGTTGGGCTTGATCCATACGAGCCCATGCTGGCTGAGATCGAAGTCCCGCAGCGCCGGCATGTAGTCCACCATCATGTGGTAGATCGCGTGGATGTTGGAGTAGAAGCCGGGGTAGAGAATCTCTTCCGTCGCCAGGCCGCCGCCGACTTCGTAGCGGCGCTCGACCAGCGCGACCTTGAGGCCGGCCCGGGCGAGATAGGCGGCGGTGATCAGGCCATTGGGACCGGCGCCGATCACGACCGCGTCCCACTCGCTTTCGATCGGGAACTCGGAGAAGAAACTCTGCGCGTGCGGTTGCTCGACTAATTCTTTCGCCATCGCCGTTCTCCTCTCTCCATCTTCAGCAGGGCTTGGCGGCGGAGATCTTGCCGGCTTCGGGGACCTACCACGGCGAGGCGTACCACCACTTGCCGGGCTGGGCGATGCCGTCTTCGATCAGGATGTGCATCAGGTTGTAGCCGACCGCCATCAGACACAAGCCGCCGGGATGGGCGCCGGACTGGTGTGCAAGGTAGAGCCCGTCGATCCCGGGCACGCGATAACGCGCCATCTCTGGCAGCGGGCGCTCGTTCCACCACTGGTCGCGGTCGCAGCGGATGCCGTACCACGAGCCGCCGAGCATGCCGGTGTTGCGGAACTCCTGTTCGAGCGGCGACTCGCCCCAGATGCGCACCAGGTTGGGCGGCTCGACATTCTCGACGACGCAGGAGAGCGCCTGGCGCATGTACTCGTCCCACTTGGCCTTCTCTTTGTCCATGGCGTCCATGCCGGCGACGTTGTACTCGGGCGTCGGCACCAGCATCCACAGCGGCCCGTTGACGACGTAGCCCGAGCGCGTGCACTGAGGATTGCTGGGATCGTAGAGCGAGCTGGACACCATGCCCCACATGGCCCGCTCGGGCGGCAGCGTGAGATTGGCCTGGCGGCCGAGCACGTCGCGCACGTTCTCGAAGTAGATCTCGCGGCTGTCGGAAGGGAAGAACGGGCCGACGAAGGGCTGCGGCTCGTCCGACGGGCGTTGGAACTTGGGCCGATAGCGCAACTCCTCGCGAGTGAGGAAGTGTGCCATGTAGAGACTGCCGCCCTTGAGGCTCAGGTCTTTGATGCGCTGGAGGAAGCCGGCGTCGAGATGGCGCGGGCCGATCATGTTCAAGAACGTCGGCTTGATGTGCGCGGCGCTGATCACCGCCTTGTTGGCCCAGATCTTCTTCGCGCCCCAGGTCGCATCGTCGCGCAAGCGGACGCCGGCGGCGCGGCCGTTCTCGATGATGATCTCCTCCACCGGGCAGCAGGCGCGGAAGATCGCCCCGTGCGCCACGGCGCAGCGAAACAGGGCGTGATAGTAGCCGTGCATGTTGCCGCGTGCGGCGACGGGTTTGGCCACTGCCGGCGGGAACACGGTGGCGACGCTGCAGAGCGCCGGAATGGCCACGCCTTCCATGTGGCCGTGGGCGCCGGAGACCAGCGCCGTCCACGCCATGTTCACCTTGAACGGTTCGGTCTCACAATGTTCGTCCATCAGGTCGAACATCGTCATTTCCATCAGCTCGCGGCTCCACACCTCGGGCAGGTGCTGCTTGTACACCTGCATGTAGGGGATGGTGTGCTCGTTCAGCTCGACCCCGCGCGGATGCGGCGGGCACCAGAACGTGGCCCGCATCAGATCCTTGTAGAAGGGCGGGCTGTTCAACAGGCCGGTGATCTTCGCCCAGCCCATCTTGTCCTTCTCGGTGATCTTGACCGGCCCATCGCTGGTGAAGAGGTAGCGATCGGAATCGAACGGCACGGGAATGTTCGGGTTCCAATCCATCCGGAAACCGTAGCGCCACAGTTCGAGCTGCTCCCACCCGGGGGCAGAGCCACCGTAGTTGGCGATCGCGTGCGGTTGGATGCGCACGCCGGCAATGGGTTCACAGGTCTCCTGCGCCCCGCCGCATTCCGGCCGTTCTTCGAGCACACAGACACTGAGCCCGCACTTGGCCAGATACGCCGCGGTCGTGGTGCCGTTGTGGCCGGCGCCGATGATGACGACATCATACCGTTCTTCCTTGGCCATCGACCAACCCCCTTTCACCTAAGACGCAATTAGCCTTGATCGGGCAGAATACGTTCACCACGAAGGGCACCACGACCACGAAGGACGGCAATGCGAGATCGGCGGATCGGTCTGGAGCCAATTTCATCAGCCATGGAATTACTTTGGTGTTCTCTCTTCGTGCTCTTCGCGAACTTCGTGGTGAGGATTTGTTTGTCTCATCAAGGTTAGGCAGCGCGCCGCCGGATTGCGGGCAGCAGCCAGCGCTTGAGAAAGGCGCGGATCTCCGACTCGGTACGCGGGCGTGGTCCCGGATCGGTGAGAAAGGACTGCAACAGTCGGAGGATCAACTCCGCGAGTTCGTCCACCTCTTTGGAAGTCAGCGGCGACCAATCTTCGTTCACCGCCCGCAGGGCGCCGTGACTCACCTCCAGAGTGACCACGGAGGACATGCTCCGGCCGCCACGCCCACCGTTGCGACCCTGGCTAAAGAGCGGACCGAGTCGCGGGTCGGCTGGAATTTCGCGCAACAGGAAGAGCATCGCTTCGATGATCCGCTCGCCGGGGTCCCGGCGACGGCGGGCGTGCCGTAGCATGCGCTCGACGATGCCGCCCGCCGTCAGCGCGAAGGCCGCCCGCAGCAGTTCATCGGTGCTGTCGAAGTAACGGTATACGGTCCGCCGGGTGACACCTGCCTCCGCCGCCACGTCAGCGATGCTCGTCTTCTCGAGGCCAAAACGCTCGAAGCAACGCCGGGCCGCATCCAGCAGTCGACTGCGTGCCTCGGTGTCGTTGGCAGGTGCCGGCAAGCCGGCCCAGGCAGGTGCACGCATCGTCTTCGATCACTCCAATGGTTCGCCCCTGGCCTTGGACTACGGACGCCGCCTTTCGCCCAAGGCAATGAGGATACACAGATACGAAGCGTGTATCTCCATGTCAAGCGAAATCTAGCGGGGAACAGGAGGAAGGAGGGAAGGTTCATACTCCCTCTTCATATGCCCGCCTTTCCTTGGGGTCGGCTTTCCGAACCGAGATCAATCGAACGTCGTCGCCGCGATAGGTGTAGGCGATGGCCATGAGAGAGATTTGATCGGAACAGCCTGGGACGCTAGCAGCCGCGGGGAAGTGACCGTCCGCTCCGCCGATGGCTCATGCGCGGCACCCGGGCCGCCTGGCGTCAACACCGACTTCGGTTCCCGGCCGGGAGTGCTGTGGTTCTCAGGCTTGCTTAACGCGATCCTTTCACAGTCTCGGCTCGCTACCGTGGCTTGGCACCGCCGCAATGTGCACGCAGAAAGTCGAACCGCGACCGGGCTCGCTGTCGACCTCGATGGTGCCGCCGAGGGCGTCGACCAAGCGGCGCACGATATAAAGGCCGAGCCCAACGCCGCCGTAACGATGAGCTATCGATCTGTCGGCCTGACGAAAGGCCTCGAAGATCACCGGCAGTGCCTCGGCCGCAATACCGATACCGGTATCGCTGACGGTAATGGCCACGCCGTTGCGCTGGGCACGCACATCGACGGTAACCGTACCGCGGTCGGTGAACTTGATCGCGTTGGTGACCAAATTCTTGACCACGACCTTGAGCTTGATGGGATCGGTGTGCACCAGCGGCAGGTCCGGATCCACGCGCCAGACCAGCTCAACCCCCGGCTTGTCCTCCGCCAGGCCCTCGGCTTCCAAGGCGCAAAAGAGCTCAGCTAGCGGCACGTCGCTCATGTCGAGCGGGAGCCGGCCGCTCTCGAGGCGGCTGAGGTCGAGCGTGGCATTGATCAGATCGAGCAGCTCCTGCGCGCTCTTGTGCACCCGGCGCACCACTTCTGTCTGCTCACCGCCGAGCTGCCCGAACTCGCCGTCGCCGAGCAGGTCGGTGTAGCCGATCATGACATTGAGCGGCGTGCGCAGCTCGTGCGACATGGTGGCGACGAATTCGGACTTGAGCTGATTTGCCCGCTCCAGCTCTTCCACCAACCGGGCGTTCTCCAAGGCCAGTGACGCCAGCTGTCCGATACCGCGGGCGATGCGCTCCTGTTGCGGGTTCATCGGCTCGCGCCGGCCGCGGTAGCCGGCGGTGTGTAGCCCGAGCAGTTCGTCCCCGCGCCGCAAGGCAACGTACAGGAGAGCGGTAATACCGTAGCGTAGCGGCAATGTCACCGCGGCCTCACCGGACGGCTGTGTCGCGCCGACGTTGACCATTCCCTCACGCTGTAGGCGATCGAGCAGACCGGCCAGCAGCGGCCGGGGCACCCGCAGCACGCGCAGGGCTTCCCATTGCTCCGGCTGGTCACCGTGGCCGGCGACCGGAACGAAGACGTCGGCATCGCGCTGCCAGAGATAGGTGTGACTGCAATCGCAGCCGAGCATCTCGGTGGTGAGCTGGCACAAACGGTCGAGCAGCCTGGGCGTGTCGAGCGACGAGATCAGCTCGTGGCCGACGCGCGCCAGCGCGCCCGAAACCACCGCCTCCTCGGTCTTGGCGCGGTAGAGCTGGGCCGACTCGATCGCCATCGCCAGCTGCCGTGCAATGCCCTCGCACAGCTCGAGCTGGGCGGCATCGAAAGGGCGGTCGACCATGCCGCCGCAACAGGCCAAGGCGCCGAAGACGTGGCCGCGTACCATCAGCGGCACCACCATCATGGCGGCGATGCGAAAGCTGCGAAACAGCTCGCCGACCACCGGGGCGAAGTGACAGGTGTCATTGACGACCACGCTCTGGCCGTTGGTGATGCGGCCGCCGAACAACCCGGTCGGCACGAACTCCAATGCCGCCGCCTCACCCAACAAGTCCGCCGGCACGCCGTAGTGCGAAAGGATTCGAAACGCTTCGCGGGCCTCATCCCAGTGGAAGGTAGCCACTCGCTCACAGGGAAGAACGGCGGCGACGCGGCGCTCGACACGCTCGAGCAGCTCGGCCAGATCCAACGTCCCGCTGATGTCGCGGGCGATCTCCAGCAACGCCGCCATGCGTTGCTCCGCCTGCTTGCGCTCGGTGATATCGACCATCATGCCGCGCAAAGCCTGGATCCGCCCGCCGGCGTCGCGCACCACCCGCACCCGGTCGCGTACCCACACCACGCGGCCGTCCGCACCCATCAGGCGGTAGGCCAGATTGTGGTTGCCACCTGCGGAAAGCACCGCCTCGTAAAATGCCGCGGCCTGCTCACGATCGTCCGGATGAGCATGGGGTGGCCAGAAATGCGGCTGCATCAGCCAGCGCTCGACCGGGTAGCCCAAGATGGCCTCAGCCCGGCGGCTGACGAAAGTGAGTCTGAAAGTGTCCAAACCGGTTCGGCCGATTGCGGCCATGATCGGGGTTGCTTCCCACAGGATCGCGTCGAGATCCTGTACCAGATCGTGAAACCGCTGTTCCGACTCCGCGATGACGGTGCGCAGATGGGCCACGTCGGTGCTGACCGGGCTCATAGAGTGTTGCTCGCCTTTCCGCGCGTGCCGTCGACCGCCACGCGAGCGTGCTGACTACACGTTGGCGCGCTCTATCTCAACCGGCACGCCACGGGGTACGTGCACCGGACCGCTGGCGAAGGCGCGGAAGCGCAGATGCCCGTAGTCGCCGACGAAGTGAACCGGCTTGTAGGGCGAGGCGACCACCTCCATGTTGCTCTGCCAGCCCGGAAACTGCAGCGGCTCCCAGGCGTGATAGATTATGGCTTCGCCCGGGGCGATCGCGGCCGACAGGCGTGCGCGCACGCGAAAAGAGCCCTGCTCGTTACGGACGGCGACGAACTCATGATCCCTGATGCCACGTGCCTGCGCATCCGCAATAGACATCCACATGGAGGGTTCGCCCCGTTGCAGGTGCAGCATCGTGCGCTCGGCGCGCCAGATCGCGTGAATGCTCCAACGGGTGTGGCCGCCGGTGAGAAAGATCGGATAAGCCCCGCCCGCTCCCGGCAGCGGCTTCCAGCGTGGCAACACTTCGTCGGCTTCGGCGAACCAGGGGTGATCAAGATAGAACTGCTGCCGCCCGGTGAGCGTGGGCCAGGCGTGCTTGTCTTCGACGTGAATGCGCGACGGGCTTAGGCTGCCTTGCGCTTCCACCTGGCTGCCGATGCCGTTGGTTGTACCCCAGGTACTGATCGCGCGCGCCTGCACGGCACCGACCTGACGCGCCTCTCGCCAAGTCATGCCGCGTGTCGGCGCGGAATCCTGCAAGATGCGATCGAGCACCTTCTCGTCGTCCTGCGCCCCGTACTGCCCGTTGTCGGTGAAACGATCGGCGATCGTTGCCAGCCCGTCTGTGAGGCCGCGCGCGCGGGCGCGTTCTTGCACCCGCTGCGCCAGGTGCGACATGATTTCCCACTCCGGCTTGGACTCGCCCAGTGGGTTCATCGCCTGATCGCCGACCACGATGTACGGCGCCAGTGCGACCGCGTACTTGATGCCGCGCTTTTCGTAGTAGCCCGCCGCCGGCAGCAGCAGGTCAGCCTTGGCGCCGGTGGTGGAGAGCCGCGTATCAACGGCGACTATCAACTTGAGCTTCGGCCACAGTACCCGTTCGATGACCTGGGGTAGCGGCCAGCGTCGCAGCGGGTTTACGCCCGAGGTCACCAGCACGCGCGGCGGGCGATCAGCCGCCGGGCGCACCGGCAGCCAGCCGCGCTCGACCGCCTCTTTGAAGTACACATGCCCGGCTCGCGGCAGCGTCGGGTCGGCCACGATCTTGTCTTGGGCCTCGCCCAGACCGCCGTGGACGTGCAAGAACAGGTGTGACGGCGTCCACGTCAGCTGGGTACGCGAGAACTCCGCGATGGCTTGCTCCATGGCTCGCGGCGGCGGGGTGTAGACCTTCAGCACCTGCCGTTGCAGCCAAGAAGGGCCCGAGCCGAGCAGTTGATCGCCGCCCTCGAACGGGATCCAAGCGGCGAAGCGCACTCCCGAGCCAGTGTGGCCGTGTTGACCGCGCAGGGCCGAGAGTAGGATCAGCGTTCGCTGCAAGAGATCCGCGTGGTAGAACTTGCACGAGCCCCAGGTGGCGTAGATGAGCGTACGCTTGGAGGTCGCCAGCAGCGCGGCCAGCTGTTCTTGAACTTGCGGCCCGACGCCGGTGACCTGCGTCACGTACGCGGGCGTGTACGACGCGACGCGCTCGCGCAGGCGATCGAGCACCGGGCGTACGCTCAGCGTTGCGCCCGGCGTTTGTGCCTCGAAGCGGCCCGTTAGCGCCGGCACCACCTCGCCGAGGGCAAGCGAGTCACTCCAGCATCCGGAGGTGCCGGGGGCCTCGACGATCTTTCCCGCGCTGGTATCGAAGACGTAGAAGACGTCCGGCTTGCCGCCGTCAGCCATGTCCGATTGGCGCAAGAAGCGGCCGTTGTCATCGCGTACCAGGAAGGGCAGGTCGGTTTGCTCGCGGATGTAGGCTTCGTCGATAGCGTTGCGTGCCAGCAGTGCGCGCACCAGCCCGAGGGCCAATGCAGTATCGCTGCCGAGGCGGGCATTCACCCACAGTGAGGCATGGATGGCACTGGGCGAGAGATCAGGACTGACGGTGACCACGGTGGTGCCGCGGTAGCGTGCTTCGGTGGCGAAGTGGGCGTCGGGAATCCGGGTCGAGACCGGGTTGCAGTGCCAGAAGATCAGGGTGTCGCTGCGGCACCAATCGTCGGAGCTGCCGTCGACGAAGGAAGTCCCCCACGTCTGGAGCGCACCCTTAGCGAGGTCACCGGTGCCGGCGAAGCCGTCGAGCATGGTGGCACCCATGAGCGTGAACAGGCGCATCTCGCCGATGGTGCTCGGGCCCCAGTCGACGTTCGAGGTACCGTTGTCGTAGACCACGGTCTCGATCCCGGCCTCCTGGGCCGCCTCGACGATGGCATCGGCGATGCGGCTGTAGGCTTCGTCCCAGGAGAGCCGCCGCCATTGCCCCGAGCCGCGCGGACCGACGCGCTCCAGCGGATAGGTCAGCCGCCCCGGTGAAAGCGCCAACGAGCTGTAGCAGTTGCCCTTTTGGCAGCCGCGCGGCGCGTAGTCCGGCAGCCCAGCGGCGTCGCGGCCATAGACGTCCGCTTGCTCCTCGCGCCAGACCACGCCGTCTTTGACGTAGAGATCGAAGGCGCAGGCGCTGAAGCAATTGGCGCGCAGATGCGTGCCCTTGACCACGCGGTCCCACCGCCAGGCGGTGCGGTAGACGTCCTCCCAGGCGGTGTAATCAGGCAGCGGTTGAGCGGCGTGCGCCACTCCCGTGGCCGGGGCTGAGCGTGGCGCGAGGTGATGCAGCGACAGGGCCAAGGCCGCGGCACCGCTGCCGACCAGCAGCTGGCGGCGGGTGAGTCCGCGGTCTCGAGCTGACGGGTCGTCTTGCATACCCCTGCGCCTCCTTGACTGGGGTTACGCCGCGCGCCGGATAGCAGCCGGCTGGCCGGTGGCCGGGCGCATGAACCATGCGATCACGGTGGCCAGCACCATGGCTGAGCCCCACACCAGCAGCGCGCCGCCATAACTGTGAGTGCGATCGAAGATGATGCCCGACGACACCGGCCCGACCGCCGAGGCCAGCATGGCCGCCAGCTGCATGATGCCGAAAAGCGTGCCGAAGCGTGCGCCCCCGAGAATGTCCAACGCGATGGCGGGGATCACCGCGATCTGGGTGCCGAACGCCAAGCCGTACAACACCACGAAAGCGAGCAGGATCGGCGTGGTGCCGGCGTGATGCAGCAGCGCCAACGCCGCCACCCAGGCGATAAACGCCAGCCGTACCGTGCGCAGTACGCCGACGCGGTCGGCGATGAACCCGCCGGCTACCTTGCCGATGGCGGAGATACCGATGGTGCCACCGAGGGCGGCGGCGGCGAGGGTGCCCGAGTGACCGAGTCCGGTCAGGTAGGGCACCAAGTGCACCGAGACGCTGAAACCTGCCAGGCCCGGCAGGATCATGATGCCGGCGAGCGCGGGCACGCCGGGGCGGCGCAGATCAGCGCCCAGGCTCGCTTGCGGCCCGGCGCTCGAAGCGTGCCGCGGCAAGCGTCCGCGCGGCAGGGTGAAGAGCAGGAACGGCACCGGTGTCAGAACCACCGCGCTGCCCAACACCGCGTAGGCCCCACGCCAGCCGAAGGCCTCGGCCGCCGCCTGTACCGCCGGGGCCAGCACCAGCGCGCCGATGCTGGCGCCGGAGCCGATGATACCGAGAGCCAGGGCCGTGCGATCCGGCACCCGCAACGTCACCGCGACCGTGATCGGCAACATGGCGGTGCCGGCAAAGCCTGGGCCGAGCAGCACGTTGGCAGCGACGAAGTGCCAGGGCTCGGTCATGCCGAGCAGGATGACGAAGCCGGCGGCGAGGAAGAGCACGCCGGCCAGCATCGGGACGCGCACGCCGTAGCGATCGACCGCCATCCCGACCGCCGGTGTGCTCAACGCCGCGCAGGCAGCGCCCACGCTTACCCCCAGGGACAAGCCCGAGCGCGGCCAGCCGGTGGCCTGCGTGATGGCGTTGATAAACACGCTCACCGTATCGATCCCGCCGCCCACGAGAACGAACGAAATCACGAACCCCGCCACCACCAGTGGCAACGCCGGCCGCAGTCCATCGGACTGAGCATCTGCGCTCATGTCGTCCTCACCCGACAGGGCCAAGTGCCAAAGCCACCGACATCTCGCGCAGTGCCGACCACTAGCCCCGCCTGTTCTCGCCGGGCACCGACGTCGCGAGAGACGAACCCTTCGAACTCATCACTCTCGATGTACTCGAAAACCCGGACGGTTTGAAAGCGCAATCGGCGGTGCCGGTTCATGGCTGGGCGCAACCTGTTGGCCGCAAATGAGTGGGAGCGCACCGTCGGTGCACCCCCACCCTTGCAGATGGCCTACGCCTTGCGCACGTCGACGTGGACGGCGCGGTCGATCGGAATCGGTTGCCAGTGGATGCCGCGGTACTGCAAGTGGCCGTAGCCGCCGGCGAAGTGCAGCCACTTGACCATGCCGGGCTCGATGTTCTCCGGCCCCTTCCACTGCTTGAACTGGAATGGCTCGTAGCCGTTGTAGACCACCACCTGTCCGGGCTTGGTGCCGGGCGACAGGCGCACGCGGATACGCATTTCGGCCAGATCGTTGACCATGACCGCCTCGTCGTCGTTGTTCAGCCCGCGCGCCTTCATGTCGTCGGGGTTCATGTACATGACCGGGTAGCCGCGATGGGTGCCGAGCATGATGCTGCTGGTGTGGTTCATCGAGTGGATGCTCCAGCGCGGGTGTCCGCTGGTGAGGCGCAGGGGGTGCTCGCCGCCGTGGTGGGGGTTGTCCTTGTGCACCGGCAGCTCTTCGCCGGCTTCGAGATACCACTCGTGATCGATGTAGAACGAGGCGCGGCGGTTGAGCGTGGGATAGGGCTTGAGCTGCTCGATGTGGTTGCGGAACGGGGTGTGGGTCTTGTTGGGCTCGATCGGCGACTGCTGGCAGACCATCATCGCCGAGTTGCCCCAGCCGACCGCGCGCACCGCGCCGTGCTTGCGCATCGAGTCGAGGGTGGTGTCGGCCGGGATGGTGCCGAGCAGGGCGCTGTCGCGGAAGATCTCGTCGATCAGGCGGTCGTCATCGGCCAGGTCGCCGCCCTTGGTGATCCAGTTCCACAGGTTGTGCACCGGCACCGGCTCGCCGTTCTTGCGGTTCCATCCCGGCAGGCCGCGCTCCTTGGAGCGGGTTTCGAGGGCTTTGGCGACGCCCTGGATGATCTGCCACTCACTCTTGGCTTCGCCCTGGGGCTCGGCGGCCTTTTCGATCAGCAGCACGTGCAGGTGCATCGGGCTGGAGTAGGGCTGGTTGGTCTTCTCGTAGTGTTGCGCGGCGGGCAGGATGTAATCGGCCCACAGCCCGGTGGTGTTGATGCGCCAGTCCACCGACACGATCATCTTCAGCTTCGGCCACAAGTGCTCCAGCAACTGGCGCGCGCCGCCGCGCTGGCGGCGCAGTAAGTTGCCGCCGACCTCGACCAGGAAGCGCGGCTCGGCGTTGCGGGTGTGCCCGTCCATCGGCGCCCACCAGCCCTTCTCCATCGCTTCGTTGAAGTACTCATCGAAGGTGCGCTTCATGCCGGGGTCGCCGTAGCCCTTGCGGTTCCAGATCTCGCGGTAGCCGCAGTGATGGTACCAAAAGAGCGCCGGCGGGGTGAAGAAGCCCATCATCTGCGTCATCTGGCGCTCGACTTCGTACTTGGCGATCTCGTCGGTGACAGTAGGGTCGGCCTCCATCATCATCTTGACCATGGCGTCGGCCATACCGCGGGTAGCCAGGGTCATCTCCGGGCCGGCCTGGCTCTTGAGCAGCACGGTAAACATGCCGTCGTTGAGGCCGACGGCCCAGCTGCGGGCGCCGGTGCCGTGCTTGCCCCAGTTACCGGTGAGCCCGAGGATGAGCATCATCGAGCGCTCCATCAGGTCGCCGTGGTAGTACTTGCCCGAGTTCCAGCCCATCATGATGCGGGTGCGCCGCTTGGCGATCTTGCGCGCAAGTTTGCGGGTGGTGTCGGGGTGGATGCCGGTTAGGGCTTGGACCTTCTCGGGGGTGTATTGCGCGTTGAGCAGGTCGCGCAGCAACTCGAATACCGGGCGCACTTCCACGCTGGTGCCGTCGGCGAGCTTTACGCTCAGGCGGCCTTCGAGCGCGGGGTCAGCGGTGCCGGGATCGAGTGTGCCGCGGGGGGCTTCGACCATACTGCCGGTCTTGGCATCGAGCCAGTAGAATTGCTCGTTGCTGCCGCCGGCGGCGAGATCGGCGGCGCGCAGAAAGCGCTTGGTGTCGGTGCGCACCAACAGCGGCAGATCGGTCTGCCGCTTGACGAAATCGTAGTCCACCAAGCGCTCTTCGATCACCACCTGCGACATGGCGTTGGCGAAGGCCGAGTCGGTGCCGATCTCGATCGGAACGTGAATGTCGGCGTGCACGGCCGAGGGGCTGAAGTCGGGGGCGATGGTGACGACCTCGCCGCCGTTGTAACGGGCCTCCTGCATGAAGTGGTACCAGGTCATGTTGGTGTAGACCGGGTTGGCGTGCCAGATCAGCACCAGCTCGGTCTTGAAGAAGTCATCGGCGCCGGGCGCGGGGTCGAACTTGCCGAAGGTGGTGTAGATGCCGGGGCTGAAGTCGTTGATCTCGGCCTGCAGGTCAGTCATCTGGAAGCCGAGCTGGGCCGAGAAGTTGTTCCACAGAATCTGCTGCGTGCCGCCCTCGCCGGGGGTGCCGATGTGGTAGCACGACTGCGGCCCCTGCTCCTGGATGGCATCGAGCATGGCGTCGGCGATCTCGGTGAAGGCGGTCTGCCACGAGACCCGCTGCCACTTGCCCTCGCCGCGCTTGCCGGCGCGCTTCATCGGGTAGAGCACGCGCTCTTCGTTGTAATGTTGCTGACTCCAGGCGGCGCCCTTCTGGCAGCCCATCGGGTTCATGTCGGGCACGCCCGGCTCGATGGTCGGGAAGATCCCGGCTTGCTCCTCGCGCACGATCTTGCCGTCCTTGGAGTACACCCGCCACGGACAGCCGCCCGGATAGCAGTCCACGGCGTGGCAGCCCCAAGTGACTTTGTCCCACTTCCAGGCGTTGCGGTACTTCTCTTCCGAGGCCTGGTGCTGGTTGCTGGCTGGTTTGGTCGACATCGCAGTGCTCCTTCTCAACGGTCCCTTCTCCTGCGGGCAGAAGGGCGGGGGAAATCGAGTTACTTCTATCTCCACTACCAGGTGATGGTGGCGGGATCGCGATCGAACGGTCCGAGCAGCTCGGCCCACTTGTAGACGATCAGCGTATCTATCAGCTCGGAGGCTTCGCCGCGGCGGCGCTTGCCCATCTCGGCTTCGAGCGTGCGCAGCGCCCCGCCCACCGCCGGGCCGAAGAGCGATTCGAGGTATGACAACGGCAGGCGGCGGTGCGACTCGTCGATGGTGCCGTCGGGCCGGACCGCGAACGCCGAGATCGGCGGCACGTAGAACACGTTGGCCTGCGTGTTCCACTCCGGATGCAGCGGCAGGGCCACTTTGTAGCGGTCAACCAGCTTGTGGATCGCACCCTGGGTATCGTCGCGGTAGCCGACGAACATGGCGCGGCCGGGGCACTGACGCACGCAGGCGGGGGCGACGCCGTGCTCCAAGCGCGGGAAGCAGCCGATGCAGTGCTGGCTGATGTTGCGCACCGAGTCGAAATAGATCTTCTTGTACGGACAGGCTTCCGCGCACTTCTGGGTGCCCTTGCAGAGCTCGTCGTCGCGCAGCACCAGGCCCAAGTCCTCGCGCTTGTACATCGCCCCGGTGGGGCAGGCTTCGACGCAACTCGGCTTGGTGCAGTGGTTGCAGATGCGCGGCATGTAGAAGAAGTAGGCGTTGGGATAGCTACCCGCGCCTTCGTCTTCGTCCCAGTTCATTGCCCAGCTCGGCTCACCGTTCTTTGGCTGAAGATGCACCCCGCCGCCGTTGCGGTTGCTCGACTGATGCACGGCGGCCCAATTGAAGTCCGAAGCCCCGCCGAACTCTTCCTGGCTGGGCAGCTTTCCCAGTACCAGCTTGCCCTTGGCGTCGTAGCCGCCGCCCATGCTCTCGTAATCGCGGGGGGTACCGCGCCCGGGCTGGGTATTCACCGAGCACCACCACATGTCCCGTTTACCTTCTTCGTTGGTCCACAGGACCTTGCAGGCGACTGAGCAGGTCTGGCAGCCGATGCACTTGTTGAGGTCGAAGACCATCGCGATCTGTTTGCCCATGCACTGTTCCTCCCGGGGATGTCCGCCAATAGGCGGGAGCGTCCAACCTTCCTACCGTCCGGTAGGTTGTCTGCGGAGGGCGTCGCTCATGGAGCGGCATGACAAAGCTCAGCATTTCATACCGGCCAGTGTCGCCCTGCCAGGCGCGAGGGCGCCCAGGCGCACGAAGTTGTAGTGATCCGAGGCGGCCACCCTCCTCCGCCAAGACGCGCGTTGGATGTGAAGTTGGCGGCGGGGCCGAGCCCGCGGCGACCGGCGGGCCTACCGGGCCACGACCTAGACTAGCTCCAAGCCGTAAGCGGTGAAATCCAAACACACCACCACGTGTGCGGGCTAGATGGACCGGCGCTCGTCAACAAGCTTCGATTGACACAGGCACGCCGTGTGGGGCAGATGACTACTGTGCGCCGCGGCTGGATTGTGAGCCTTGTGCTCTTGTGTATGGCGGCCGCCACGTTCGCCGCCGGCGCTGCGCACGGTGAATCGGGGGCGCTACCTCCGTCAAAACTTCGCACCGGCGAATCATCGCAAGAGGCGGCGCCGAGCGACTCGGGGGTACTACCTCCGTCGAAACTTCGCCCGTTCGAGCCGGCGCCGCGAACGGGCAGGACATCTCAGACGACCGGGCCGATTGTAACCTACTTCGGTGCGGCCCGTGCTGACGGAAGCTTGATGGCTCCAGCCTCGGTCGACAACGCCATTCCCGCCTACTTGAGCCGGGCTGGCTCCGGATTCATGCTCGTGGTGGAGGCAAAGCCGGGCGCTAGCGGGCGGCCGGTGGGCCGCGTCGTTTCTGCACACGATTCCACCGATCCATCGATTCGGCCGGACCTGGAGATCATCACTAGCCAGGCTCTGGGCGATGGCAGTGCAACCGTATGCGACAGGAAGGCGCCGGCGATTGGCGGTGTTCCGGCGACGGTGCCAGCGAGCTTCGCTAGCACCCAACGGATTAGCGACACGATCAGCGACCTTGCTTGCCGTTTCGAAGTATTCGTCGACTCGGCCGCTGCCTGCACGACGACCAGCAAGGGCGAGTTTTCGTTCGTGGACAAGGGCTCTACCGCGCAATTCTGCATGGTTGTGGCGCGTGCCTGGGGCTTCCCGCTCGGAGACACACTACTCACAGTTCGCGTTCGCGATGTCGACGGCAACTCGGGACCGAGCAAGCAGTTGCGAATTCGCGTCCCCTCCGCCGCCGACGCGCAAATGGCCGAGCCGCGTCTAGACCAGCCGGCCCCTGGCAAAGCGGAGGTAAACGCCGTGCCGCAGACGGCCCACAGCGGATCGACGACAAGTGGATCGGTGACCAAACCCGCGGTCTTGCCTGCGCCGACAACCCTTCCGTCCGAACCAGTTGCTGCGGCTCGATCGAGCGGACAACGCCCCGCAGGCCCGGAGGTCCCGGTGCTGACCGCGGCGCAGCGAGCCCTTACCGATAGTGACCTTGCGGTCGTCGTTGGCATCGAGAAGTACCAAGACCTGCCCGCGTCCGACTACTCCGGTGCCGACGCAGGCTTGGTGAAGCAGTACTTCGTCGCCCTGGGCGTGCCCGAGCGCAACATCGAACTCCTGCTCAACGAGCGCGCTACCCAATCCGGCATCAGAAAGATCGTGGAGTCATGGCTCCCCAACCGCGTCAAGGCTGGCAGTCGCGTGTTCTTCTACTACTCCGGCCATGGAGCGCCAGATCCGGCGAGCGGCAACGCTTATCTGGTACCGTACGACGGCGATCCCAACTACCTCGCGACAACTGGCTACGCGATCCAGACGCTCTACGACAAACTGGGCGCGTTGCCGGCCACGGAGGTAGCCGTGGTGCTCGACGCCTGCTTCTCCGGCACCGGTGGACGCAGCGTGCTCGCCAAGGGGGCGCGCCCGCTGGTTATGGTCGCCGAAACACGGAGCGTAGCACCCAACTTAGCGGTGCTGGGCGCTACGACCGCGGCGCAGATCAGCACGTCCTCAGCGGAAATCGGCCACGGCATACTTACGTACTATTTTCTGAAGGCGATCAACGACGGCAAGAGGGACCTCGCCGAGATCTACACCGCCATCACGCCGGAGGTCGAGGACGCCGCCAAGCTGCTGAACGTGAGGCAGACGCCCAGTCTGCTGCCCGACGTCTCCGAGCTGCGCGGCCGATTCCGTTTCCGCAATTGAGGAGGAGCCAGGGCCGTGGGAACGAACAGGCGTTGTGTCTTTGGCCTCGAAGAGCGGGTTCCCGCCGATGCAATGATATATGCGGATCAACGTCTCAACCCGCTCGGATTCAAAGAAGGCATGTTCGGGGTCTTCGATGCGAAGGGAACGGGAACGATCTCCGATCTTACCAAGCGTCTCACTCAGCTGGAGCCGACCGACTGGACGCAGCAGATGGTGACGTACGTGCTCAGTAAGTAGGGCACCGTCCGCCAATGCACGCTCCGAGTCGGCCCCAAACTGAGCAGTCCGACTTAGTGCCGTACGGCCCGAACATCGAAATAGAGGGTGTACTCCCGCTCGCACTTGCCGCACTCGAGATGAACGATCCGCAGGGCCTGGCGTGAGCCTTCGCCGCGCGCAAACAAGCGTGTGCCGCAACGGCAGCGGGCGGTGCGCACGACCGCGTCGATCTCGCCGTAGTCGGAGACGGTGATGGCGCTGCTCTCGCTACGGCCGGGGCGAGTGGCATCGAGCCGCAGGCCCTGCCATTTGCGCCAGCCCACGGCCAGGGCCGCAATCAGCGCTACTAGTCCGAGCAGAGAGCCGATCACAGCGCAGCCTTCAGCCCTCCGCCGGTGCCGGCGGCTGCAGGATAGCCATGGCGCGATCCAGCTCGGTGTGATCGCCGAGCAGCACCAGAATGTCTTCGGCTTCGATGCAGAAGTCCGCCGGCGGATTGGTTATCGGCCTGCCGTTACGAACGGCGGCGATGATGGTGACACCGGCGGCGTGGCGCAGCCCCAACTCGCGCACAGTCTTGCCCGCGGCGATGCTGGCGGCGTCGACGAGATAGGTTTCGGTGAGCGTTGCCGCCAATAGGTGCTGGATGTCGTGCAGGCTCTGGCGCGGCAGGCTGAGGCCGCGCAGCATGCCGTAACGCTCGCCGCGGATGATGTCGACTTGCACGTTGATGACGTTGCGCGGAATACGCAATCGCCGCAACACGCGAGCGAAAATCTCGACCGAGGTCTCGAACTCCTCGGGAATTACCTCGGTTGCGCCGAGGCGGTAGAGGGCATCGATTTCCGCCACCGCGCGGGTGCGCACGATCACGGTGGCCTGAGCGTTGAGCTGGCGCACGACCGCGACAATGCGACGGGTGGCGGCGGCATCCGAGATCGCGATCACCACCACCTGCGCGCGTTCGACGTGCACACTGCGCAACACCGGCGCCCGCGTGGCGTCGCCGAACAGCACCGGTTCGCCGGCCCGGCGCGCGCTGGCGGCAGCGTCGGGATTGAGTTCGAGAATGCGGTAGAGCAGCCCGGTTTCGCGCAACACCCGCGCCAGGTTGCGCCCGTTGAGGCCATAGCCGACGATTACCACGTGGCCCTGCAACGCCGGCTCCGGTGGCACGGTCGGGCGCCGATCGGCACCGCGTTGGAAGAAAGAGGCGAGCGCCGGCGCCAGCTGCAGCAGTAATGGCGTGAGCGCCATCGTCAGCACCGTGACCGCCAGGAACAACTCGTAGCGCAGGCCAGCGAGCAGGTGAAAGGAGTCGGCGGTACGCGCCAGCACGAACGACAGCTCGCCCATCTGCCCCAGAGCCGCGGCCACCAGCGCTGCCACCCGCACCGAGCGGGTGGCGTAGACCACCAAGGTGCCGATGATCAGCCCTTTGAGACCGATCAGAGCGAGTGCCAAGCCGGCGAGCGCCGCCGCGTGTTGTACCACCACGCTGACGTGCAGCAGCATGCCGACCGAGGTGAAGAAGATGCTGTTGAAGGTGTCGCGAAACGGCAGGATCTCCGCCACCGCCTGGTGGCTGTACTCCGACTCGGAGATCACCAGGCCGGCCAGGAGCGCGCCAAAGGCGAGCGACAGCCCGAACTGTGCCGCCAGCCAAGCCGTTCCCAAGCAGAACAGCACCACCGCCGCCGTTAGCAGCTCGCGGATACCCAGGCGCACGACCCCCGCCAGCAGCCGCGGCAACAGCAGCCGGGCGGCAAACACGACGACGGCGATGACGACGACGGCCTTGGCAATTGCCAGCGCAATCTCCACCAACGTGACCGATGCCGGCGCCCCCAACACCGGCACGAGCAACATCATCGGCACCAGACAGAGGTCCTGAATCACGGCAATGCCGGCGGCCAGCCGCCCGTGCAGGCTGTTCAGCTCGCCGCGGTCGGCGAGCAGCTTGAGCGCCACCGCCGTGCTGGAGTGCACCACCAAGAAGCCGATGAACACGGCCTCGGACAGCGGCACGCCGGCAGCCGCGGCCAGGCCCGCCGCCGCTGCCAGGGTGATCAGCACTTGCAGGCCGCCACACAACAGTACGGTTCGGCCAAGTTTGGTGAATTCTTCGAGCGACAGCTCGAGGCCGACGACGAAGAGCAGTAGCACCACCCCCAGCTCGGCCAGCCGTTCGACCTCCGCGGCGCGAGGAATCAGCGCTAGACCGTGCGGACCGATCACGACGCCGGCAATCAAGAAGCCGACGATGGTGGGCAGATTGAGGCGATGGAAGATGAAGACGATGGGAATCGCCGCGGCAAACAACACCAGCAGGTCGCGCAGCAACGGCGCATCGGCCATAGCGCCACCTCTTAGCTGATTCAGCCGGCCTTGTGCGAGCCCGTTGGTAGACCGCTCGGTTGACCCGTCGCCGCCCCCAGACTAAAGAACGGCTCGCCGATCAGGTTGCCAACACAGCCGAGGAGACCATGCCCCGAGCATACTCGATTACAGCCGAAGCCATCGCGGAGGAGCGCCGCCGCGTCAACAACGACTTGTCGCAGTTCGACGTCGCACGCGTCATTCGCCTTGACGAGTTGACGCTGCGGCCACTGGGCCGGCGCGACGTGCGGCTGCGCATCTTGGCGGTATCGGCCGAGCACAACGTCGACCACGCCGCGCTGGCGGATACCGTCAACATCACCGAGCTGCGCGGCGGCAAGATCTACCCGGGCAACAGCGCGGTCGGCGAAGTCGTTGCCGCTGGCAGCGATGTCACCCGCTTCAAGGCCGGCGACGTCGTCGTTACCCACTGCAACGGCGAGCCCGACATCTACGGGTATCCCTTGCGCATCTGGGCTTACGACCAGCCCGACTCGATCGGCTGGTACGGTGAGGAGGCGGTGGTGGGCGACTGGCAGATTCTGCCGGCGCCGCTGAAATGCGGGCTCAATCTGTGGGAGATCGCCGCGCTGCCGTTGCGGGCGCCGACGGCGTATCATCTCTGGCGCCGGGCGCACGAGATCTTTCGCATCAAAGTACCGCGCGAGAAGTTGGCGCGGCTCAACGTGATGGGGTTCGGCGGTGGAGTTTCGGAGCTGTTTCTCATGCTCGCCCGCGCCGAAGGGCACCGGGCTTTCTTCTGCTCGGGCAGCAGCGCCCGGCGCGCGCATCTGCAGCAACTCGGCATCGAGCCCATCGATCAGGGCGCGTTCCATCGTTTCGCCGCTGCCGATGACATCAAGGCGTTCAGCAAGGAGATCAAGCGACTCACCGGTAGTGAGGGGATGCACGTCGTCTGCGATATGCTGCGTGGACCGGTGTTCGCGGCCGGGCTGGCGGCAATGGCGCGCCAGGGGGTGAACGTCAGCGCCGGCTGGCAGCTCGACAAGCGCATCAGTTATGACTCGGCCGGATTGTCGGTGCGCCAGATCACGTTGGATCACACGCACTACGAGACCATCGACGGTTGCAATGCCGCCACCGCCTTGTACGGCAGCGTTTTCCGCCCGACCGTGCACGGCGAGGTCTATGCCTTCGAGGACCTGCCGCGTTGCATGCACGAGATGCAGCGCAACGTGCAGACCGGCATTCCGATCGTGCGGGTGGCGCGCGAGATGCCGGCGGCGGTGGCAACCCTGATACCTTAAGCGCCGGCCGCGTTGACTCATGCTGCCGGCTCTGCTTTCTGTGTCGCCATGCCGATCTACGAGTACCTCTGTGCTGACTGCAAGCGGCCGTTCGAAGAACTGGTGTTTTCGACCACGGCCAAAGTGAAGTGCCCGATGTGTCAAGGCCGCCGCGTTGAGCGCCAGATGTCGGTGTTCGCCTCGCGCGCCGGCGATAGCAGCTCCGGGCCCGCGCCGGTCGCCGGCGGCAACGGCGGGGGCGGCGGCGGTTGTTGCGGCGGCGGCTGTGGCTGCCGCTGAAGCCCGTGCTGGCCGCCACCACCGATTGAGCGCTGACACCTCTTCATGAAAGCGGCGTACGCCACCGGCCCGGGGCAGCTCGAACTGCGGGAAGTACCGCGGCCGGCACCCGGCACCGGCGAAGTCATCGTCCGGGTGCGCAACTGCGGCATTTGCGGCAGCGACTTGCATTGGTTCCACGGCGGCTTTCCGCCACCTTACGTGTGCCCAGGACACGAGATTAGTGGCGAAGTGCTCGAGCTGGGCACGGGCGTGCAACGGCTCCGCCCCGGCGACCGCGTGGTGGTCGAGCCGCTGATCGCCTGCCGTGAGTGCAGCTATTGCCGTACCGGTGACTATCAGCTGTGCAAGGAGCTGCGTTTGCTCGGCACTTCGGCCGAGGGCGGCTTTGCCGAGTTTTTGCGCATGCCGGAGTACGCTCTGTTTGCGCTGCCGGCCGAATTGGATTGGGAAGTGGGCGCGCTGGCCGAGCCGCTGGCGGTGTGCGTGCACGCGGTGCGGGTGGCCAACGTGCGCTTGGGTGATCGGGTGTTGGTGCTGGGGGCCGGCACCATCGGCCTGCTGGCCGTCGTGGCGGCGCGCGCGGCGGGCGCCGGCGAGGTGGTCATAACGGCGCGTTACCCGCACCAGCAAGCCGCCGCGCGCGCGCTCGGGGCAAAGGTATTTGACACCACCAGTGGTGGCACTGCGGCTCTCGGGGCCTATGCGCAGGAGAACGCCCTCGACGTGGTCATCGAGACCGTCGGCGGCAGCGCCGATACGCTCAACGAGGCGGTGCAGTTGGTGCGGCCGGGCGGCATGGTCTCGGTGCTCGGCGTCTTCAGCGGGCCGGTGGCGTGCAGTGGCCTGCTGCTGCTGTTGAAGGAAGTGCGCATTGTCGGCTCGCTCACCTACGGGCGCTGCGGCACCCGTGCCGACTTCGAGATCGCGCTCGACCTGCTCAGCGCCCAGCGCGATCGGCTGCGGGCGCTGATTACACACCGGGTTGCGCTTGCCGACATCGCCGCCGGTTTCACCGCCGCCGCCGACAAGAAGTCCGGCGCAATCAAAGTGACCGTAACCCCTGAGGCAACGACCTAGCCTAGTCCTGGCCTTCCAGCGGTAGGCAGAAGCTCACGGTGGTGCCGCGCCCCGGCCCGCCCTGAATGCTCACCCGGCCGCCGAGCAGATGGGCACGCTCGCGGATGCCGAGCAAGCCGAGCGAGGTCGGCGCCGACAACTCGGTGGCGGTTACACCGCGACCGTTGTCGGCAACTTCGAGTTGGACGCAGTCATCTTCTTGTGTCAACGCGACGCCCACCCGGGTGGCGTTGGCGTGGCGCAGCACATTGGTCAAAGCCTCTTGCAAGACGCGAAATAGCGCGGTGGCACGCGCCGGCTCGAGGGTGATCGGCTCGATCGGGGCGGAGAAGGTGCAGTGAATACCGGTGCGGCTCTCGAATTCACGCGCCTGCCACTCGAGCGCGGGTGTGAGGCCGAGGTCGTCGAGCAAACTCGGACGCAGCTCGGTGCAAAGACCCTGCACCGACGCGATCATCGAGTCCGCCAGCCCCGACATAGCCGCCAGCTTCTGGCGCAGGAACAGCGGCAGCTCACAGGTGCCCGCCAGTTGCTGCGGCAGCACGTCGAGCTCCAACTTGAGTGCGGTCAGCACCTGGCCCAGTTGGTCGTGCAGTTCGCGGGCAATGCGCGTGCCTTCATCCTCGCGGATGGTTTGCAGCCGGGCAGAGAGGGCGCGGAACTGCTCTTTCGAGCGCGCCAGCTGTTCCTCGGCGCGCGTGCGCTCGGTGATATCGCGGGCGTTGATCACCACGCCAGCGACGGCGCGGTCGCCCAAGAGATTCTTGCCGATCACCTCGACCACGCGCCAGGAGCGGTCCTTGTGGCGCAAGCGCAGCATCCGCGAGACCTGCGCACCGAGGTTCGGCAGCTGCTGCAAAAACAGTTGCGAGATCTCAGCCAGCTCGTCGGGGTGCGTCAGATTGAAGGCGTTGGTGTTGAGCAACTCGGCCGGCGTGTAGCCGAGCACGCGTTCAATCGACGGGCTGACGTAGGTCAGCATCCCGCTCACATCCAAGATCACGATCAGGTCGAGCGCGTTTTCGGTCAGCGAGCGGAAGTGTTCCTCGCTGTAGCGCAGGGCATCTTCGGCCCGCTTACGTTCCATGAACTGACCGAGCTGGCGGCCGATGGTGGCAAACATCTCAAGCAGCCCCGGGTCCGGTGTCGAGGGCTGGCAGCTGTAGAACGCCAGCACGGCCGAGACCTCACCGCCGATCTGGATGGGCAGCGCGAGCGCTGCCCGCAACCCTTCGCGCGCCGCGATCACGGCCCGGACGAAGCCGGGGTGCTCCGTCATGTCGGCGACCCACAGCGCTTCACCCATGGCCCAGCTAGAGCCGACGAGCCCGAGGTGCGGTGGCACCAGGGTGTCATGCCCGAAGGCGGTGAACTCGGGAAATGCCTGCTCCGAACGCTGCCAGCAGGCCAGCCGGCGCAGCGCGTTAGCGTCGGGATCGGCGCCCCACAGCTCCGCCGAGTCATAGCCGAGATGCTGGCAAATCACCGCAAGGACGCGCGGTGCAGCCTCGGCCACGCTGGACGACTGCGCCAGGATCTCGGTGGCGGTGTGCTGTAGGGCCAGCCGTTGCTGCGCCCGCTTTCGGTCGGTGATGTCGCGAGCAATGGCCATGAATCCGCTAGGGGCACCGGCGCGATCGTGCAACAGCGAGGCGGTCAGCTCGATTGGCACACGCTTACCGTCGAGCCGGACCAGTACGTACTCGTGGCTCCTGACGTCGCCTTGCGTCATGGCCAAGACGGCATTCGCCCGGGCCGCCGCCACCGACTCCTCGGCCAGCAGGCTGACGGCATTGCGCCCGCTGAGCTGGCTCAGATCGGTAGCACCGCTCAAGTCGAGGGCCGCTTGGTTGGCAAAAACGATCGCCAGGGTCAGGTCGGTGACAACGATGCCGTCATGCGCAGCATTGACCAAGGAGCGGAAACGTTGCTCGGAGAGCGTCAGAGCCTCTTCGGCTTGCTTACGTTCGGTTATGTCCTGCGCGGCGCCGTAGACGCGCACGACCCTCCGGCGTGCCACGTCCCACACCGGCCGAACGTAGTTGCGCACCCAGCGGCATTCGCCGCTCTTGGTGACCAGTCTAAACTCGGCGACGTCAGTGGCGCCGTCTCGAATACGTGCAGCGTGGGCGCGCGCGACAGGCCAGTCCTCGGCGTAGATCAGGCTCTGCCAACCGCCGCGGGCTTGTACCTCGGCGATGCTGTAGCCGATGGTGCGGTGGAAAGCGGCGCTCACCCACTCGGGAATCAAATGGTCTCCGCCGTCGTGCACGAAGGTGTATGCATAATCGGAGATCAGCTCCGAGATAACGCGATAGCGCGCTTCCGATCGCGGCAGCGTTTCATCGGCGGCCGCGGTCAGCCTACCGCGCCAGTGGGAAGTTCGCGCCATGGCCAAACCTTCAGCCGATTGTAGATTGTCCGCTGGGCGAATTTCAAAGGCAGCGGCGCTTTCATTTTGGCGGCGGCCTCAATAAAAAGACCTGCGGGGTGGGGTCGTAATGCCGGACATGGATTGGGGCAGGTCGCTTTTTGGCTCTCCCGAGCAATCACGGAGTGAACCGAGCATGGCCATCGTCGATGGAGGAACATTGGTTGGCCGGCTGTTGCGCGAGCAGGGAGTGCAGTACCTGTTCGCGATCAACGGCGGGCACACCTTTCCGATTCTCGCCAGCTTGCGCGAGCACGGTATCAAGCTGATTCACATGCGTCACGAGCAGGCCTGCGCCTACGCCGCCGACGCCTATGCCCGCAGCAGTGGGCGGCCCGGGGTTTGTAGTGTCACGGCTGGCTGCGGTTTGACCAACGCCGTCACCGGCCTTTGCGCCGCCGGCCTGGCCGGCAGTGCCGTGGTGTGCATCGCCGGACAGCACCCGACCACGGAGGATTACCTCGGCTCGTTTCAGGAAGCCTACGGCTCGGAGGTGTGCCGCTCCTTCTCCAAGTTCGTCAAGCGGGTAGTCGACTGGAGCACAATCGGTGTCGATTTGCGCCAGGCATTCCGCGAGGCGACGACGCCACCACAGGGGCCGGCACTGATCGAGATTCCCACTAACATCCTTTATCACGGCGACGACGAGACGCGGCAGCGCACGGGTGCCACGGTCTATGACCCGGCCGAGCTGCGCGCGCAGGGCGACCCGGCCAAGATCGAGCGCGCGCTGGCGCTGCTACTGGAAGCCGAGCGGCCGCTGCTGGCTTGCGGTGACGGGATTTTTTGGTCTCAGGCAGCTCCCGAGCTGCGCGAGTTCGCTGCGCTGGCGCACATTCCGACCTACGCGCGGCGAGCGGGCCAGGGGGCGATGCCCGAGGATGATCCGCTGGCGGTGCGCGGCGCCTGGAAGAAGCCGTTCACCAGCCGCGCCGATGTGGTGCTGGCGCTCGGCTTCAAGTTCTGGAGCGGCGAGCACTTCGGCGAGCCGCCGACATGGAACGGCCAGGCCACCTATATCCAGGTCGACGCGGTACCGGCGCGCATTGGCTGGCACGTGCCGGCGGCGGTGGCGATCGTCGGTGATCCCAAATTGGTACTGCGCCAGCTGATCGACACGGCCAAGCGCCTGCGGCTGGACTTCTCGCGCCGGCGCGACTCGCCGTGGCTGAAGGAAGTCGCCGAGGTGCGCGCCAATTACGAGCGCACGATTGCGCTGAACGAGAATGCCGTGCGCAAGCAGATCCCCGTGCACGCCGATGTTCTTGCCCGCGCGCTTTGCACCGTGCTGGATAAGGATGCCACGTTGGTGCTCGATTCATTCACCATGAGTGGCTGGCTGTCGCAATGGTTTCAGGCGCGCTTTCCGGGCCAAATCGTCGATGCCGGCCCGCTGGCGCCGGTGGGGCACGGCGTCGGCATGGCGATCGGCGCACAGCTGGCGCGGCCGGGCAAACAGGTGGTGGTGGTCAGCGGCGATGGCGGCTTGGGCATCGGCGGCTGGGACATCGAAACCGCGCTGCGCTACGGCCTGCCGATTCATACCGTGCTGTGGAACAACAGCTCATGGGGGCCGGGCTTCGAAGAGATGCCGCTGCTCAAGGGTCGCACCGACCCGTTCAACATGCTGCCGAACATCCGTTACGATCAGATGTTCGCGATCATGGGCTGTCACGCCGAGTACGTCGAGCAGCCGGCCGAGATCGTCCCAGCGCTGGAGCGCGCCTTCAGCTCCGGCACCGCCTCGCTCATCAACGTGATCGGCGACAAGCGCGTCGGACATCCACGACTCGGAGGCAACCTCTTGGGCTCGACCCAGGCATGAGGCGCCGGGCACAGCGGAAGAACACTAGCTAGGAGGCGGCTGCACGGATGAGGACCAGCCAGCACAGTGATAAGGCGACCGCACCGGAGCCCCGCGATCCCGTCTGCGGCATGAGCGTTGATCCGGCCGCGCCAAGAGGGGGCTCGTGGACATACGAGCGCCAGACCTACTACTTCTGCAATCCGAAGTGCCGCGAGAAGTTCCGGCTGGCACCGGAGCAGTATCTAAAGCCGCCGGCAGCGAAGGCCGCCGCGCCGGATGAGCAAACGCGGGACAGCCTGTACACCTGCCCGATGCATCCCGAGGTGCGCCAGGTCGGCCCGGGCTCGTGCCCCGATTGCGGCATGGCGTTGGAACCGCTCGAACTGTCGGCCGACGAAGGGCCGAATCCCGAGCTGATAGACATGAGCCGCCGCTTCTGGATCAGCCTGGTACTGGCAGCTCCGGTCTTTGTGCTCGGCATGTCGGACATGATTCCAGGGCAACCGTTGCTACACGCGCTCGGCCGCGGGGTCACCTGGATTCAGTTCGTCCTGGCAACGCCAGTGGTGTTGTGGGCGGGGTGGCCGTTCTTCGAGCGCGGCTGGGCCTCGGTGGTCAGCCGGCGGTTGAACATGTTCACCCTGATCGCGCTCGGAACGGGCACGGCGTACGCCTATAGCGCCGTGGCGGCCGTGCTGCCGGACATCTTCCCGGATTCTTTTCGTGGCCACGGCGGTGCCGTTCCGCTGTATTTCGAGAGTGCCGCGGTGATCACGACGCTCGTGCTGATGGGACAGGTGCTGGAGCTGCGTGCACGCGGCCGGACCAGCAGCGCCATCCGTGCCCTGCTGGGTCTGGCTCCGAAGACTGCGCGCGTAATCCGAAACAACGGGCTGGACGAGGACATCGCTTTGGAACTGGTACGAGTGGGCGACCGCCTGCGGGTGCGCCCGGGTGAGAGGGTACCGGTGGACGGGGTGGTGCTGGAGGGGAGCAGCGCGGTCGATGAGTCGATGATCACGGGCGAAGCGATGCCGGTGAACAAGGGGCCGGGTGATCGGGTGACCGGCGCGACAGTCAACGGCACCGGCAGTTTGGTCATGGGTGCCGAGCGTGTCGGCGCCGGAACTTTGCTGGCGCAGATCGTGCGCATGGTCGGCGAGGCGCAGCGCAGCCGCGCGCCGATCCAGCGCCTGGCGGACGTGGTGGCGGGATACTTCGTGCCGGTGGTGGTGGCGAGCGCGGCGATTACCTTCGTGACCTGGGCACTGGTGGGCCCGGCGCCCCGGATGGCATACGCGCTGCTCAATGCCGTGGCGGTGTTGATCATCGCGTGTCCGTGCGCGCTCGGGCTGGCTACGCCGATGTCGATCATGGTGGGCACGGGGCGCGGGGCTACGGCCGGTGTCCTGATCAAACACGCCGAAGCGCTCGAGCTGATGGAGAGGATCGATACGTTGCTGGTCGACAAGACCGGAACGCTGACCGAGGGCCGCCCGCAGCTGACCGCGGTGACCGCGGTGGGGCAGTGGAGCGAAATGGAAGTGCTGCGGTTGGCCGCCAGCCTGGAGCGCGGCAGCGAGCATCCGTTGGCCGACGCCATTGTCGGCGGCGCCACCCGACATCAGCTCGATCTCGTCAGCCCGGCGCAGGTTCAGACATTTCCGGGTAAGGGCATCACCGGGAGTGTGCGCGGGCGGCTGGTGGCTCTGGGCAACCCCTCGCTGTTTGAGCAGCTGGGCGTGGATCTGGGCGAGCTGCGCCGGGCCGGCGACGGTTTCCAGCGCAGTGCCCAGATCGCAATGTTCGTGGCCATCGATGGTCAGCCGGCCGGCTTGCTGAGCGTCGCTGACCCGGTGAAAGCGACGACGCCAGCGGCGATCGCCGCGCTGCAACGCGACGGAATTCGAATCGTCATGCTGAGTGGAGACAGCCGCGTCACGGCGGAAGCGGTGGCGCACCAGCTCGGCATTACCGAGGTCGAGGCGGAGGTGCTGCCGGAACAGAAGGCGGCCATCGTCAGACGGCTGCAGGCCGCCGGCCGGATGGTGGCCATGTCCGGCGACGGCATCAATGACGCACCCGCGTTAGCACAAGCCCACGTCGGCATTGCCATGGGCACGGGCACGGACGTGGCCATGGCGAGCGCGGGCATCACGCTGGTGCAGGGCGACTTGCGCGCCCTGGCCAACGCCCGCCGGCTCAGCCGCGCCACCATGCGCAATATCCGCCAGAACTTGTTCTTCGCCTTCTTCTACAATGCCGTCAGCGTACCGCTGGCGGCGGGGGCGCTCTATCCGATATTCGGCCTGCTGCTGAGCCCGATGATCGCCAGTGCAGCGATGAGCTTCAGCTCACTGTCCGTAATCAGCAACGCACTGCGACTGCGGCGGCTGCCACTGTAAGCCGCCCGTACTTACGCGGCGGAGGGGTTACGGCGGCGGGGTCTCTGTCGGCGTCGCCGTCGGCGTCTCGGTGGGAGTGTCGGTAGGGGTCTCTGTGGGTGTGTCGGTTGGCGTTTCAGTAGGCGTGTCGGTCGGCGTCGCCGTCGGCGTGTCAGTTGGAGTGGCGGTGGGCGTTTCCGTGGGCGTTGCGGTTGGCGTTTCAGTGGGCGTGTGAGTTGGGGTATCGGTTGGCGTCGCCGTCGGTGTCTCGGTCGGGGTGTCGGTGGGGGTTGCCGTAGGCGTGTCGGTCGGCGTCGCCGTCGGCGTCTCCGTTGGTGTATCAGTCGGAGTGGCCGTGGGAGTTTCCGTGGGCGTTGCGGTTGGTGTTTCAGTGGGCGTGTGAGTTGGGGTGTCGGTCGGAGTAGCCGTCGGTGTCTCGGTCGGAGTGTCAGTGGGGGTGGCCGTGGGCGTGTCGGTCGGCGTCTCCGTTGGCGTGTCAGTCGGAGTGTCAGTCGGGGTGGCGGTGGGCGTTTCCGTGGGCGTTGCGGTTGGCGTTTCAGTAGGCGTGTGAGTTGGGGTGTCGGTCGGAGTAGCCGTCGGTGTCTCGGTCGGGGTGTCGGTGGGGGTTGCCGTGGGCGTGTCGGTCGGCGTCGCCGTCGGCGTCTCCGTTGGTGTGTCAGTCGGAGTGGCCGTGGGAGTTTCCGTGGGCGTTGCGGTTGCTGTTTCAGTGGGCGTGTGAGTTGGGGTGTCGGTTGGCGTCGCCGTCGGTGTCTCGGTCGGGGTTGCCGTAGGCGTGTCGGTCGGCGTTACCGTCGGTGTTTCCGTTGGTGTGTCAGTCGGAGTGGCGGTGGGTGTCTCCGTCGGCGTATCCGTCGGCGTGTAAGTCGGCGTGACGGTCGGTGTATCGGTTGGCGTTGCCGTTGGCGTATCGGTGGGGGTCACCGTAGGAGTGTCGGTCGGGGTCGCCGTCGGTGTCTCAGTCGGGGTCGACGTCGGTGTTCTGGTCGGCGTGTCGGTGGGTGTAGCAGTCGGTGTGTCAGTGGGGGTCGCGCTCGGCGTCGCCGTGGGAGTACTGGTCGGCGAGGCAGTCGGGGTCACCGTCGGTGTTGCGGTCGGCGTCGCCGAGGGTGTTGCTGTCGGGGTGGCCGTCGGTGTCGGCGTTGGTGTGAACGTTGGTGTCGGCGTCGGCGTGGGAGTTCTCACCGCCGGTGGGAAACACCCGTTGAGGGCGACGTTTACCGCCAAGATCAGTTCGTCGACGGTGACCGAGGAGTCGTTGTTAGCATCGAACGGCAGGCAGGCAGTCAGCGACAGGTTGCCGAGGGCGATGTTCACGCCTCTTACCAACTCATCGACCGTGATCTGGCCGTCGAAGGTGCAGTCGCCCGGGCAGGAAACCGCGACAGCGCCATCGACCACGTGTGCTAACAGCGGATCGCCCGCCGGGTCGCTGACCGCGAGGCCAGAGCCAACCAAGGGATGGGTGCCGGTCGCTGCGTCGTCGTGGATGGCCACATCGCAGCTATACAGGACCGACCCGTCGGGGATGGGGTCAACGTTATCGAGTGCCACAACGACCGCCCGCATCTGCGTGCAGTCGACCCCAGCGGTACAGCCGGCTGGAAGCAAGCGGAACGTACTCGCGGTCTTGTCGATCAGCGGGTTAACAGTGCAACTGAGAATCGGCACGGACAAGTCGAACGTAATATCGTTCTGAACTGAGGCGACCTGGATGTTCCTCGCCTTCAGCACGACGTCGATCGCGGGTTGCTTGCCCCAGTCGCCGAACGCGGAGCCGAGCGCGACCACAGCGCCCGGCTGGCTCACGAAAGGCTGTACGGTGAAGTCTGGAGTCGTCCCCACGACCACATCCGGCAACCCATCTCCGGTGAAGTCACCCACCGCGGCGCCAAGCGGAAGTGGACCGATGGGAAGAACCGGGCCATCCGAGAACCCGCCGGTCCCGTCGCCGACAAACGTTCGCAGCGCCCCCCCCGGGGGCACGTCGGGATTGCTGGTGACGCTGACGACGATGTCGGTGTCGCCATCGTCATCAAAATCAGCACCGACAACTCCGCGCGCGAAACAAGGCGGCCGCGACGCGTCCGCAGGCATTGGGCAGGTCGCGAATGATCTCAAGGTAAACGAACCGTTCCCGCGGCCGAGGAGCAGGCTAACCTCCGAGCCTTCTTCGTTCGAGAATGTGTTCGCCGTTGCTATATCGAGTCGAGTGTCGTTGTCGAAGTCGGCCAGAGATAGCCCCTCGGCACCTTTGCCAACCACGAAACTCCCAACAGGGGAAAAACCCCGGCTACCCGCGTTTGTGCCGAGCAGGACGCTGACAGTGCGACCGCCGACCCCTGGAGTTTCGCTAAGCACTGCCAAGTCCGGCAGACTGTCGCTATTGAAATCGGCAGCAGCAACTGCGCCCGGGTCGCTCACCGTGAACTCGCTGCCAGCGGTGAACACGCCGGTGCCATCATTTATTAAGATGACGACTCGATCGCCACGGCTGTCAGTAACGGCCAAGTCCTGTCCGGCTAAGCCGTCGAACTCACCGATGGCCACTCCTTGCGGATAACCGCCCACGTCAACTAACTCGGGGTCGCCAAACGTGGCGTCACCACTACCCAACAAGATCCACACGCCAGCGGAACCCTGATCGGCAACTACAAGGTCCGCAAGCGTATCCCCGTTGACATCCCCCGCAGCCAGGCCTCGCAACTGGCTGCCAAAGCTCCACGCACTGCTCGTGCCAAACGTGCCGGCGCTGCTGCCTAGCAGGACCGTAACGCGCTTCTCCTGCGGGCTACCAACGGCCAAATCCGCAATGCCGTCGCCGTCGAAGTCCGACACTACCAGAAATTCCGGCTGGCGCCCCACCGGCACGCTCGGAGCGGGCTGCAGAAAGATCTGCGCGTTGGCGGTGTCCACCCACAACAGCACGAGCATGGCCATCCACGCGATTCGGGTAGTGTACTGTGTACCCATACGGCGAAGGCATCGGTTACCAAAAAGCCCTGAAGCGTGTCAAACGAAGAATGCGGAGCCACGTCGCGTATTTCCTTTGACATATGCTGGGAGTTGTGACCCCGCAGCCGGGAACGCAGTGGTCGGGCGTGGCAGGGAGAAGCGCGCTGCCGCCGTACCGTCAGAACTGTCAGAAACCTACTGCCGCGGGCACCGGCCAGCTGCGTCGCCGAAAGAGCGCCGCCCTGCCGGTGAACTGGATTCGCAAGGGTAATAGTGACCTCACCGAGGAAGCGGATCCTGCTCCAAGCCACTAGTCGGGAACAGGCAGCAGTGCTCGGGTGTGCGGCCCGACTTCGTCGAGGCGGACTTCGCGCCCGGTGCGGGCAGCGAGGTTGGCGGCGAGGGCGAAGCGCAGGGTTTCGCTCGCCTCGTGCGCGTCTTGGGCCGGTTGGCGTCCCTCGATCAGAGCATCGATAAAGTCGTGCCCGCCGAGGCGAAAGCTCTCGGCCCAGTCCGTGGGAATGTCGTGCCAGGCGCGGGTTTCGCCGTCGCGGTAGAGGACGAGCGCGGGCTCGTCGAGCAGGAAGCCGGTGCAGCGGTTGATCCAGATGATGCCCTCGCTGCCGTGAATCTCCATGCGGTCGTCGCTGGCGTAGTAGTGCGAGCGCACACGCATGCCGATGGAGGCGATGACTTCCCAACTACCGAACTTGGGTACGCCGGCGTACTTCCAGCTGATCAGGGCGGGGCCGTCATAGAAAGCGTCGTCGCCGAAGCGGTTGACGTGAATCCAGGCGTGCACCCGTTCGACCGCTTCGGGAATGAAAAAGCGGCCCATGTTGTAGCAATGGTACCCGTGGTCGAAGCAGGTCGGTCCGCCGCCGCACAGCTCCGGGTTCATGCGCCAGCGCTGCGCGCTGGTGGGCACCCGCCAACCGTCATCCAGGCGGCCGGCGGCAGTCTTGATGCGCACCGACAGCGGCGTGCCGATCACGCCCTCGTCGACCAGTTCCTTGGCCTTCACATGCGGCGGGTAATACATGAAGTTCTCCAGCACCCGCAGCGTGCGTCCGGCCGTCTTGGCCGCCTCGGCGATGTCGTCGAGTTCGGCCAGGGTGAGCGTCGGCGGTTTTTGCAGCGACACGTGCTTACCGGCTTGCAGTGCGGCCACCGCGGCGTCGCGGTGCAGGTGATGGGGCAAGGCGATCTCGACCGCGTTCACGTCGGCATCGCCCAGGAGCTCTGTGATCTCGGTATACACCTTGCGCGCCCGCCACTGCTGCGCGCGGCTTGCGGCCAGCGCCGCGTCACGGTCGCAGACGGCAAAGATCTCGGCGTGGGGGTGATCGAGATAGCCCAGCGCCTGCAGGCCACTGATCTGGCCGCAGCCGATGAATCCCACCCGGACTCGCTCTACTGGTGTGTGCATAGCGCCCTCCGCCGCGGCTATATAGCACGTTCGCCGGTCACGGCCTGGCCCCCGGGCTTGGCACGAACGCTTTCGCCGTGCCATATGGTCGGAGCATGGTGCAGACGAAATCGGTATACGAGCCGCGAGCGGCCGGCGACGGGCAACGCCTGCTGGTGATGCGATACTGGCCGCGCGGCGTGCGCAAGGATCACGTCGATGCTTGGCAGCGCGAGCTGGCGCCCAGCGTGGCGTTGATCAAGGCCTACAAAGCAGCCGCGTTGCCCTGGGGCGATTTCGCGCGCCGCTACCGCACCGAGATGAAGGCGCAAGCGGCGGCGATTGCGGAGCTGCGGCAAGCCGCGCGCCGCCGCACCATCACGCTGCTCTGCGGCTGCGCGCAGGAGACCCGCTGCCATCGCGAGCTGCTGCGCAAGCTGGTGACCGCGGCCCGCGCCTAACCCTGTGAACAGCGCGGGCGATCAGGGCGGCTCCGCCGGCGCAACCCGCGGAGCCGAGGCAGCGGCGCTGCTGGCGCTGGCGGTGCTGTTCGCACTGTTGCTGCGGCTGACCTGGCACGCCTGGGGCGACATCGTGGTGGACTGCGGGCGCGACGCCTACCTGGCGCTGCGCCTGGCCGATGGCGATGTCTTGTACCGCGAGGTGACATCGCAGTACCCGCCGCTCGCGCCCTATTTGAACGCCCTGCTGCTGCGCGCGTTCGGCGTGCACCTGAACGTCTTCTACGGCAGCGGCATGGTCAGCACCGTTGTGATCACCTTGCTGTGTTATCGCTTGTGCCGCCGGGCGCTGGCGGTGCCGGCGGCGGCGGCCAGCGCGGGTTTATTGTTGTTCAGCTGCGGCTTTGGGCCGTTCTTGTACAATTACATCTTGCCGGCGAGTTATTCCGGGCTCTACGGCCTTGTCAGCGGGCTGCTGACGCTACTCTGCCTGCTGCGGGCTTGGGAGCAGCGCGGGCCGCGGCCACTGCTGCTGGCGGGAACGTTCGCGGGCCTGGCTTGGCTGTGCAAACTGGAATCGGGCTTGGCAGCCACGGCGGCCTGCGCCGCTTTCTGCGTTGCTCGCCATGGCGTGCGGCGCGCAGCCTGGCGCGAGCTAGGCGCGGAGGTGCTGCGGGTCGTCGGCCCGACGGCCGTGGTTATCGCCGCCTGTGCGCTGTGGCTGGCGAGTGACGGGGTGTTGGCCGCGGCATGGTTTGACAACATCTTCCCAGTTGCGCGGATGCAGTACTGGAATGAGCGCTTCTTTCACACGCGGGCGCCAACCGGGAGCGTGCTGGCCACCGTGTTTCTTGAAGGAGCTTGGTCTTTCGCGACCGTCAGTGCCGCGTTGGCAGTGCTCGGCGGCCTGCTCCTCCTCGCCCGCAGGCGGGCGGCCCGCGTCCTGCTCGTGCTTGCGCTTGGGCTGGCACTGCGCTGGGAGCCGCTGCGCCAAGCGCTGGCGGCGACGGGCGTGACCGGCTTGCACTGGGGACCCTTGCTGGCACTTGGCAGCGTAGCCTGGGGCTTGCTCCAGGTACGTCGCCCGCAGGCTGCGCCAGGCGTCTTGCTGGTGCTGTTGCTGGGGGCTTTCACCCTCGGCCTGTCGGCGCGTTGGGGCTTCCTGGTGCACGAATACTCGCGCGAATACTCGACGCCGACGTTGATCTTGCTCAGCGGCATCGCCATCGCAGGCATAGCGGCGCGGCTCCTGCCGGCGCTGGCGCTCCGGCTGCGGCGTAGCGCAGGCGCCGGCGTGGCGGCGTGGACTGCGGCAGTATTCATCACCTTGTACGGCCTGGCTATCCGCGCCCAGGTCCTCAACCTCTACGCGCTGCGCACCTACCCAGTGCGAACGGCTCGCGGCGAGATCTACACACAACCCCGCCTGGGACGGGTGTTCAGCGCCAGCTTGGGGCGCTTGCAACAACTGCCTGACGAAGCCGAGTTGTTCGTCATCCCCGAGGAGGGATTTCTCAATTTCCTCTCCGGCCGGCGCTCGCGCGTGCGTTACTCGACGTTGATTCCGGGGATGTTGCTCGGGGTCGCCGAGGAGGAACGCTTCATCGCGGAGCTCGCGGCCGATGGCCCGGAGTATCTGATCCTGAGCGAGCGGCGCTACACGGAATTCGGCGTGCACGGGTTTGCCACCTACAATCCCGTGGTGGCACGCTGGCTCACGCGCAATTATGCGGCGGTCGACAGCTTCTACGAAGGCGGCTACGGCCTGCAAATCCTTCGCCGCGGCGGCCGCCGCCTACCGGCGCTGCACTGAGGGAAGCGGATCTTCGAGCTTGTGCAGTCGCGATCGCCGCCATATCCTGAGCGGCGATGGCGACCCTACTGAAGTGGGCCCTCGAGCATCCGGTGGCAGCCGCGGCGCTGGCAGTGGCGGTGCTCGCCGTCGGCTACTTCGTGCTCAATCACAAACCGGCGCTAGTCAAAGATGCCGAGCGCCGGGTCAAAGAAATGCGCGGGAAGAGCCAGGATCGCTACAATCAGCTGCGGCCACCGAGGTGAGCCAGGGATCAACGCTCAGGCGGCGTGCACCGCTGCCGCATCGTGCAAGGCTACAGCCGCCGGAGTGGACTCGTGGTCGCGCTGCTCGGGTTCGCTCCCGGGTAACCACACAGTGAAGGTGGCACCCCCGCCCAGGACGCTGTGCACGTGTACCGAACCGCCGTGGGCACTGACGATGTTCTTGACGATGAACAGACCGAGCCCGGTGCCCGGTGAGTGGCGCCCACTCTGTAGGCGCTCGAATTTGTCGAAGATCGTGCCCTGTTCGCCGGGTTCGATGCCGGGCCCTGAATCAGTGATGTCCAGACACACTCCGTGGTCAGCGATGCGGGTGCGAACGCGAACGTGGCCGCCTTTGGGCGTGTACTTGACGGCGTTGCCGAGCAGGTTAGCCACCACCCGCCCGAGATGCATCATGTCACCGGTGATCGGCGGCAGGGTCGGGTCGATGTCTCTTTCGATGCTGATACCTTTGGCGGCGGCTTGCGTGCCCTCCACTTGCAAGGTGTCGCTCACCACCTCGTTGAATTGCAGCGGGGTGCGCTGCAAGCGCAGCCGCCCGGCCTCGATGCGCGAGGCGTCGAGGCAGTTGGTCACCAGCGACGTCACCCGGCGCAGGTTGGCGTGGAGGCGGGCGGTGAAATCGCGCTGCTTGTCGGACAGTGCTCCGCAATCACCCTCGAGCAGCAGCAGCGCGTAGTTCTCGGCGTTGCTCAGCGGGCCGCGAAGATCGTGGCTGATCGATGCCAGTAGTTCGGTCTTGGCCTGTTCCAGCGCTCGGGCCTCGGCAGCCTCACGGCGGCGGCCGCGCAACGCGGTCACGAAATAGCCGTAGAACAGTGCGACGACGAACAGGAACAACATGCGTAAGAAAGCCTCGGAGGTCAGGGCGTTGACGCCGGTGGCGTGACTCAGCCCCCAGCCGTAGAGTGCGGTGATGACACCCGCGGTGCCGACGATCATCGGCAGCGACTCGCCTAGCGCGGCGACGAACAGCACCAGGAAGTACAGCATGAAGAAGTCGTCCGAGAGCTGCGGCGACCACGCTAGGCTCACCGTCACCCAAGAGGTGTCGAACAGCACCAGCGCCATGTCGAATGCGCGCGATTCCCACCACCGTTGCGGCAAGTGGTTGAGGACGACGTTCGAGCCCAGCACCAGGGCAACGAAGAGCGCGCGACCGAGATCGACATCCGGTCCACTCGGTCCGAACAACAACAGATAGGCCGAGGCGATGATCAGCACCCAGCGGAGCAATACCACCGTGTAGCGCTTGTCCTGACCCGAAATTACTTCTGGCATCCCAGCACCTTCCCGAGCCCAGATGGCTCGCAGAGCACGTGAGCAAGGCAGGTGCCACGAGAACGGTCGGGTCACACGCCCACGACCTACGGTTGCGGCGGTGTCGAGCCGGTGCCGTTAACGGCTCAACCCGCAGATTCGCAACGCGCGTCCGAAACGCGCCACACGATGGCGAGATGACATGCGATATGCGCTGCCTGCGGCTCTGCGCACGACGGCGGTATCAGCGGCCGTATTGCCCGATCAACTCGGCTTTGCCCAACTTGTGCCGGTTGATCGCCTGCATCACCGCCGTCTTGGTGGCGGCCGGCGGCAGATCGAGCGGCGCGGCGAGGGCGTAGAGCGTGAAGACGAAGCGATGGAGCGGATCACCCCGTGGCGGGCAGGGGCCTTGGTAGAACGGGTTACGGAAATCGTTGCGCCCCTGCTTGCTGCCGTCGGGCAGCTCTTCGCTCCTGGCTACCCCCTCGGACAGCGAGGTCTGACTGGCCGGAATGTCGTACAGTACCCAGTAGACATAACTCCCGGTCGGGGTATCGGGATCGTCAACCACCAGCGCGAAAGCCTTGGTGGCACTGGGCGAATCCCGCCACACCAGGGCTGGCGACACACCGGCGTTGGTGTCGGCGGCGTGGCGCTCGCGCGCGGTCGCGGAGCCGTCGCAGGTGTGCTTTTGCGGGATGGTTCCGCCCGGCTCGAAAGCGGGGCTGCTGAGCGTGAAGGCTGCTGCCTGACCGGCGAGCCCGGCGAAGCCGGTGATGGCGGTGATGGCGGCCAGGCGCCGGGCGCGAGAGCAAGTCAGATTCATTATCTACGTTACCAAGGCTGCGGTCTGAACTCGAATGGTCGAGCGCGGCCTCGACGGCGCGGATAGTGGCACGAAGCGGCTTGGTACGCTAGTGTTCGGCGCATGTTGTTGGCATCGGTTCAGCGGCTGGCGGCGCGCTGGCAGCGGGCGTGTACCGAGTTCTTTTTCGCTCGCTTCTTCGCTCTCCTGCTGGCGGTGGTCAGCCTGGCGCAGTGGGCGTGCGGGGCGTGGTTGTCGAGCAGCCTAGGATGGCCGCTGCCGTTGCCACTACAGCTGGTCGGACCGCTGGCGGTCTATACCGTGAACCGCAAGTTGATCGGCACGATGCGGGGCCAACGCGATGGCCGAGGCTGGCGATTCAGCTGCTTGCGCGCCTACGCTGCGGTCGCGTTCACCTCGTTGTTCTGTGCCGCGTTTCTGGCCGCCAGCGCAACGGCGTGGGGCGGCTTGCGGCTGGCGCTCGGCGCACTGACGGTTGAAGCCGGTACGCTGCAAGCCGCGGCCGCCAGCTCCACCATTGACGGAATCTTCCACTGGGTATCGGCGGCCGGAGTCAGCACGATCGCAGCGGCCTTCGCCTATGGTTACACCATCGGGCAGCGCCGGCTCAGCCTTACACACATGCGCCTGCCACTGGCTTACGCGCCAGCGCTACACGGGCTGCGCATCGCCCACATCAGCGACCTTCACATCGGGCAAAATCTCTCGCAGCCGCGCTTACGAAAGTTCGTGCAGCGTATCAACGCTCTGCGCCCCGACCTGATTTGCATCACCGGCGACATCGCCGACGGGGTGAGCGCCGATCTGCCGGTGTACTTGCCGTTGCTGGGGGAGCTACGGGCCCGTTTCGGCGTCTTTGCCATCCTCGGTAACCACGACCACTACGCCGGCGCTGACCGGGTCGAGGCCGGCCTCCGCCAATACACCGCGTTCACGGTGCTGCGCGATGCGCTGGCGGTGGTGGACATCGCCGGTGTGCGGTTGCACGTGGTGGGCTTGGACGATATCGGTCGAGACTGGGCGCGCGGCGTGCACCGGCATGCCGGCCTGGCGCGCTTGCAGGCGCGGCTGCCCACCGGCGAGCCCGTGCTACTGCTCTGTCACCGGCCGGAAGCCTTCAGCCATGCTGCCGCCTTGGGAATCCCGCTCACCCTCGCCGGCCACACCCACGGCGGGCAACTGGCGCTGCCGTGGTTCGATGGCCGCCGTCACGGGCTGTCGCGGTTCATCACGCCGTTCGATCAAGGAGTGTACCAGAAAGACGGCTGCTACCTCTACGTAACCCGCGGGTTGGGGGTCACGGGGCAGCGTATCCGGCTCTTCGCCACGCGCGAGATCACGCTGATCGAGGTGGCGGCCGAATCGCGCGCAGCGGCTTAGCGCGGCCGGCCTGGCGCCGCCGCGCTCGCATCCAGACAGCACCGGCGCAATTGCCCCGCCAGTTCCGCCCACTCGTCGCATAGCGCCCGTGGCACCGGGCCGTGCAGGGTGCGCTCCCAGTATTCGCCTTGCGGCGGGCCGCTGATGACCTGCTGGGTGATGTGCGCCGCCGCAGCGACGGTGGCGGCAGCGCCAAGGCGGCGCAAGCGCGGCGCCACGTGCGTCTCCTGCACGTGGGCGAGAATCTCGCGCAGCCGCAGCCGCAGCCGGTGCTCGGCCGTCAACCGGTCCCAGTCCATCGGCCACACCTCGTCCACCAGCGGCCACAGGTACTCGTCGAAGTTGTGCGCCTGAGCGGCGCCAGTGCTCTCGCTCATCACCCCTCCTCACATGCGACGGCGGGCGCTGAGCGCCGTCAGCTGGCGGAGCTTCTCTTCCAGCACCTCGGCCGCCTGTCCCACCGTGCGGATGCGATCCAGCTCCGCATCGTCAATCGCTACGCCCAGGCGGTCTTCCACCGCAATGGCAATCTCGGCCACGTCGAGCGAGTCGGCGCCGAGATCGTCGGCGAAGTTGGTGGCCGCCGACACTTCATCCTCGTCCACGCCCAGATGCTCCGAAATCAACTCGGCCAGAGTTTGCATTGCGTTCATGCTCCCGGTGCTACCTCCGCAACCTTGGTGTGCGGCGCACGATAGCGAGCCGATCGTCTCCTCGTCCACCACCTGATGTGCTCTTCAGCACACCGGCGGCCGATTTTCCCCGACTCAGGCGAGCTGCCGCGAGGGCAGCCGCAGCAGATCGGATTGGACGAGCAGATCGAAGTCGGGATTGTGCTCTCGCTCGAAGAAGGCGGAGGTGAGGAACACCTTGCGGCCGGCGCGGGCCACCAGGCCGTTGCGCTCGAAGCTCTTCATCACCCGCGCGACGTTGGCGCGCGAGGCGATGGCGAACTCGGCCAAGTCGGCGTGGGTCAGCGGCACATCGATGATGACACCGTCATCCTGTTCGCGCCCGAAGTCGCGAGCGAGAACGCCAAGCTCACGCTTGAGCCGCTCCTCCAGCCGCAAGCCGAGCAGCGAGCACTTCTCATGCAGCAGCCGGCTGAGAGCGCGCCAGCTGTACGACATTATCCGCATCACTGATTGTGGCGGAGCGCTGGCGATTAGTACCGCCATCATCTCGCTGGTGACCATGGCGACGGTGCAATCGGTAAAGGCACTGGCACCGAACAGGCGCGGCCGACCGCGCTCGGCGTACCAGTTGAGGCCAAAGAACTGCCCCGGCCGCACCAGCTGCACGCCGACCATGCCGTTACCCGCCGGGCAGGTGACTTTGACGGCACCGGAAACCAGGAAGTTCACCAGGTCGGCGGCGTCGTCGGTGGTGAAGATCTCCTGGCCCTTGCGCCAGCGCCCGAGTTGCGCCCGCCGCACCAGCTCGGCCACCGCCACATCGGTGAGCCCCATGCGCCGCCCGGTTTCGGCAATCAACAGCCGAAACTGCTCTTTCGGTACGCTCAGCATCGCCTGCCTGCTCGCGACTGCCACACTAGGTCAGCCCCCGACAGAGAAGTCAAGGTGCAAACCGCCGGCCGGCGCGGCGCCTGCCAACTGCGCACGCACTCGCCCGCGCATGATCTTGCCCGCGGCGGTGCGTGGAAAATCCTCGACCAATAACACCCGGCGCGGCACCTTGAAGCCGGCGAGCAGCCGCCGCGCGGCGGCTTGCAGCGCGGCCGCGGTGAGCGCAGCGCCCGGGCGCAGCCGGACGCAGGCGGTCACCGCCTCGCCCCAGCGCGGATCGGGCACGCCCACGACACAGACCTCGGCGACCGCCGGGTGCGCCTGCAGTGCGGCTTCGATTTCCGCCGGATGGATGTTCTCGCCGCCGGAGATGATCAGCTCATCGCGCCGTCCGATAACGTAGAGAAAGCCCTCGGCATCGAAACAACCAAGATCCCCGGTGTGCAACCAACCCTCGGCGTCGGTGGTGGCACGCCCGTCGAGATATGCCCTAGTGATTGTCGGTCCACGGATGGTGATTTCACCGACGGCCTCCCGTCCCAGCCCTGTGCGCACGCCGGCCAGCGCCACTTCGGTGGCGAGCAACGGTTGTCCGGCTGAGCCCAGCTTGCGCAGCGCATCGCCCGGGGCCAGGGCGGTAACTTGTGAGGCGGCCTCGGTTAGCCCGTAGGTTTGTATGACCGGCACGCCGCACGCCGCACAGTCCTCCAGCAACGGGCGGGGAGCCGGCCCGCCGCCGAGCAGTACGCAGCGCAGCCACGGCGGATACGGCCGAGGACCGCGTGCCGCCAGCATCCGCTGCAGCATATTGGCGACCACGGAGATGATCGTCACGCGCTCGGCCTCGATGCTGTAGTTGACCCGTTCGGGATCAAAGCCGTCGTGGATTACCGCGGTGGTACCGTAGATCACGCTGCGCAACAGGATCGACAAGCCGCCGACGTGGCAGAACGGCAGACACGCCAACCAGCGATCGTCGCGCTGCAAGCCGAGGTTGAAGGCCGAGGCGGTCGCGCTCCAGTAATGGTTGCCGTAGGTCAGCAGCACCCCTTTGGCGGTACCGCTGCTGCCCGAAGTGAAGATGATGCTGTGCACCGAGGCCAGATCGTGGCGGGCATCGCCGGTGTCGTCCGCTGGAATGATGGCGTCGAGCGCACCGTCGCCGGCGATCGCGTCACCGCCGCAGCAAAGGCGCCGGGGGGTGGGCTCGATTTGGGCGGCGAGTTCGCGCGTGCCGTGATCGTAGACGAGCAGCTCTGCCCCCGCCCCTTCGCACTGCTGGCGCAGCTCGTGCGGCGTCAAGCGGCGGTCGAGCGGCACCAGCACCGCCCCCAACCGCGCCAGCCCGTGCATGATTTCAGCGAAGGCCGCGCCGCCACGCAGCAACACGGCGACGCGGCTGCCCCGAGTCACGCCCAGGCGAGCCAGCCGCCCAGCCGTCAGCCGGGCGCGCCGGGCAAGGACGCCGTAAGTCATCACCTCGGCACCGGCGACAATCGCGGGCTGATCCGGGCAAGCGCGGCCGCGGTGATCGAGCCAGTTGGGGATCGGGGCCGATGCACTCATCGCTGGCAGCTCTCCCTGCCCCACCGGGTGAGTCTTGAGTGACTCACTGTCACACCGAGTCCGACACCGGGCGGAAGCCGGAGGTGGCCGCCGGCGGCCAGCAGCGGGACGGCGGTCAGATCGCCGGCCAGCAGTTCCGCAGTGGCAAGCCCGCAGTGGCGCAGGGGCTCCGGCAGCGTAGCCGCCAGGTGCAACGCCGCAGCGACGCCTATGCTGCTGTCGAACGCCGAGGTGACAACGACATCGAGACCACAGGCGCGCGCCGTCCGCGCCATCTCCGCCGCCTTTCGCAATCCCACCAGCGCCGGCTTCAAGATAATCACATCCGCGGCCGCGGCCGCGGCAATGGCACGGATCGCGGCACTGTCGCCGGCACTCTCGTCCGCCGCAATCGCCAGCGGAACCACCGCCCGCACCGCCGCCAGGCCGGCAATGTCCGCCACCGGCTGCTCGACGTAGTCGATGCCGTAGGGCGCCAGGCGCGGCAGGGCGGCGATTGCTTCGTCCACAGTCCAGCTGGCGTTGCAGTCGAGCCGCAGCAACATTGCGTCACCGACCGCGGCGCGGATGGCGGCCAGCCGCGCCACTTCGTCGTCCACCTTGCTGCCGGCGATCTTGAGCTTGAGGCAAGACAAGCCGCTGGCCGCGGCGGCGCGGGCGGCCGCGGCCGCGGCCTCCGGTTGGCGCTGCGCGAGCGTAGCATTGACCGGCACGCGCCGCCGGCGCACGCGGCCGAGCACTGCTGCCAGTGGCAGACCCGCGGCACGCGCGTGCAGATCGTACCCGGCCATCTCCAAGCCCGCGAGTGCAACCGGCGAGGGCAACGCATCAGCGATCTCCAGCAGGCGGTCGATCGGCCACGAGGCCGCTGCGCACAAGGCCTCCTGCGCCCCGGCGATCGCGCACACGGCCTCGGCCAGGGCTCCGGCGCCAGCGGCGGGATGCGGAGCCACCTCGCCGATGCCCACCAGTCCGTTGTCGGCATGCAAGCGCAGCAGCAACCCCACGCGCTCACTCACCATACCCGCGCCGGTGTGCATGGGCTGGCGCATAGGGAGGCGGAAACCGATTGCGTCGAGGCGAATCACGCGCATGGTAACCGCTAGCGCAACAAGCCGAGGGCGAAGAGAACGCCGAAGGCCAGATGCAAGCGGGCGGTGTTGACCAGTGCGGCATTGAATCCCGGCGCGCTGCCGCAGGTGGCTAGCTGCCACCCCAACCGCACGGCCCACGGCAGGCTCAACCACGGCAGCAGCGCCCAGGCCGAGGCGGCTCCCATGGCGCACAGCGCGGGCGGCACCGCGTACGCGAGACCGAGCAAGGCCAAATACTCTAGCCGGCCAGCGCGCGCTCCAAGACGCACCGCCAGTGTGCGTTTGCCGGCGCGGCGATCGCCATCGCAATCGCGCACGTTGTTCACCACCAGAATGGCCGTGGCCAACGCGCCCAGCGGGACCGCCGCCAGCCAGACCGCGAGGGCACTGCCGCCGCTCTGCACGTAGTAAGTGCCGGCAACGGCGGCGAGGCCGAAAAAGGCGAAGACGAAAGGATCACCGAAACCGTGGTAAGCCAGCGGCCACGGGCCCGCGGTGTAGGCCACGCCGGCGGCGATCGCACCGGCGCCGAGCAGCAGAATCGGCCAGCCTGAACGAGCCACCAACCAGACGCCGATGACCGTGGCCGCACTGAAGGCCAGCGCCGCTGCCGACTTTACCTCACCCGCAGTGAGCAAGCCGCCGGCAGTGACCCGCAGCGGCCCTTGGCGCGCAGCATCGTCGGCGCCACGCTCGCAATCGGCAACGTCGTTCACCAGATTGGTGCCGATCTGAATCAGTACCGCGGCCACCAATGCGGCCAGCGCGGCGCCCAGGTGGCCGCCGCCGTCACGCCACGCCAGCGCGCTGCCCACCAGCACCGGCGCCACCGCCGCGCTCAAGGTCGCCGGCCGAATCGCCAGCAGCCACACCTGCAAGCGAGTCGCGGGCTTCATGGCAGGCGCGCAAAACCCGAGAAGTCGGGCGCACGCTTTTCGACAAAAGCGTTGCGCCCCTCCTGCGCCTCTTTCGACATGTAGTAGAGAAGAGTGGCGTTGCCGGCCAATTCCTGAATCCCCGCCAGCCCATCGGTGTCGGCGTTGAAGGCCGCCTTGAGACAGCGCAGCGCCAGCGGGCTGTTGGCGAGCATCTCCCGGCACCACTGCACGGTCTCGGCTTCGAGCCGGGCTAGCGGCACCACGGTGTTCACCAGACCCATAGCCAGTGCCTCCTGCGCGTCGTACTTGCGGCAGAGATACCAGATCTCGCGCGCCTTCTTCTGGCCGACTATGCGCGCCATGTAACCGGCGCCGTAGCCGCCGTCGAAGCTGCCGACGCGTGGCCCGGTCTGCCCGAACACCGCGTTGTCGGCGGCGATGGTCAGGTCGCAAACCAAGTGCAATACGTGCCCGCCGCCGATGGCGTAGCCGGCCACCATGGCGACCACCGGCTTGGGCAAGGTGCGAATCTGGCGCTGGAGATCGAGCACGTTCAGACGCGGCACACCGTCATCGCCGACATAGCCGGCTTGGCCGCGAACGCGCTGGTCGCCGCCGGAGCAAAAAGCCTGGGTGCCCGCGCCGGTGAGAATGACGACGCCGACGCCACCGTCCTCACGCGCGGCGGCAAAGGCGTCCGATAGTTCGAACAACGTCTGCGGCCGGAAGGCGTTGCGTACCTCCGGCCGATTGATGGTGATCTTGCCGATACCCTCCGCCGCCTCGTAGCGGATGTCGCTGTAACTGCGACACGCTTTCCATTCGATGGTCATGAATACTCCTTTTCACGTTTCGATCTGATGGACTTGAATCGGGGTTAGCCGCCCAGGCACCTGCCCAGTTTCGAGGCGTCCGTGCTCATCCGCGTTCATCGGCGGCCTCCGGGGAGTTGCCTGGTTGCAGGAATGCGATGACGTGCCGGTTGAAAGCCGCTGGGTTCTCGAGGTGTGTGGTGTGGCCGGCTTCGGGGATCACCGCCACTCGCGCCCGTGGCATGTGGGCCGCCATGGCTTGGGCGATCGCACGGAACTTGTCGTCCTCGGCGCCGGCGACCAGTAGGGTCGGCGCTGAGATCTCTGCCAGGTGATGCCATAGCGGCGGTTGCACGCCGGTGCCTAAGCCTCGCAAGCAGTTGGCCAAGCCGATCGGGTCGTTGCCCAGGCGCGCGGCCCGCGCCGCCGCCAGCGCGGCCGGTCCGAGCCGGGCTTGGGAGGCGAACAGCGGCTGCTGCGTCCAAGCATTGACAAACGCCTCGAGGCCGTCGCGTTCCAGACGCCGGGCGAGTTCGTCATCGGCGGCGGCGCGCGCGCGGCGCGCGGCGGCATCGGCCAGCCCCGGCGAAGCACCTTCGAGCACGAGGCGCTGCACGCGCCCGGGATGCGCGGCGGCGAACGCCAGCGCCACGCGCCCGCCCATCGAGTAGCCGAGCCAGTGTGCACTGTCGATGCGCAGCCGATCCAACAGGCGAGCTAGGTCTTCAATGCAGCGCTCCATGCGGTAGCGCGCGGGGTTGGCCGGCACGTCGGAGCAGCCGTGGCCGAGCAAGTCGATGGCGATGGTCAGGAAGCTCCGCCGCAGACACTCGCTTTGCCGCGCCCAGCCGGCAGCGCTGCCAGTGAAGCCGTGGAGCAAAAGCAGGGGCGTGCCGCTGCCGGCCAACTCGACGTTCAACGACACCTCGCCCACCGCCAGCCGGGCCATCAGTGTGCTCCTGTGGCCAGAGCACGGCTGGCCGCCGCCCATAGCTGGCGATGCAGCACGACGTTGCGCGCGCGACTCACCGCCGGCACCTCAATCACCGTGGTGCGGGGCGCGCCGATGGCGGCAGCGGCGGCGGCACGAAAGTGCTCCCAGGACTCGACCCGCACAAACGCCGCTCCGTACATCTCGACCGCGCCGCGAAAGTCGAGCCCGTGCGGTGTGGCGAAGAACTCCTCGAAGCCGGGATCGCATTCGGCCTGCGGCAGAAAGGAGAAGATACCGCCGCCGTCGTTGTTGAGCACGATGATGGTGGCACGAACGCCGTGACGCTTGACCGCCAGCAGGCCGTTGAGATCGTGATAGAAGCCGAGGTCGCCGGTGACTATCACTACCGGTGTGTCGCCGACCGCGGCTGCCCCCAGCGCGCTCGAAACGAAGCCGTCGATGCCGTTGGCGCCGCGGTTGCCGAAGAAGCGCACCCGCCGCCGGCCGCTCGGCCAGAATGATTCGAGATCACGCACCGGCATGCTGCTGCCGGTGTAGAGCCAGGCGCCGTCGGGCATGAGCGCAGCCAACTCGGAAAACACTTTACCTTCAAACAGCTCGGCCATGGTGGACAGCTGCGCAGCAATCGCCGCCGCGGCCCGGCGATTCGCTTCCAACCACGACGCGCACCAACTGCGGTCGCGTGGCGCTGCCGGCAGGCACCGGCCCAGCGCTCGGCACAGTGCCTGCGGATCAGTTCGCACGATGTCGGTGGCCGACAGCGCGGGGTCGTACCAGACACCGATCGGATCAACGACAATCTGGCGTGCGCCCAGATGCCGCTGGGCGTACTGCGAGAACGCCTTCGATGTCGGCATGGGCCCGAAGCGCAGCACCACCTCGGGAGCCATCTGCGCGGCAAACGCGGCGTCGCGTAGCAACGCATCATACGTCGGCACCACCAGCCCCGTGTCATGCGCGCCGCTGCGCAGCTGCGACAGCGGGTCAGCTAGAATCGGATAGCCAAGCTGGCGAGCGAGACCGGCAATGGCCGTGGCGGTTGCTTCATCCGCATCGAAGGGGCCGCAGGCGATCAGGCCACGAGCCGTGCCCGCAAGCGCCTGGGCGATCCCGGCGACCGTCTCGGGCGCGGCGTGCAGCTCGGGTTGAGGCATTCGGGTCTGCGGCCGACCTGGCGGCGTCGCCGCCGTTGCTGGTGTCGCAGTGTCACAAGCCCAGGCCTGCGGTACCAGCGGCTCACGAAAAGGGAAATTGATGTGCACGGGGCCCTGCGGCAAGGTGCACGCGGCGGCGACGGCACGGCCGGCCAGTGCGCGGAAGTAGCGCGCCCCGGCCTCACCACCGGCAGCTTCAGCGAACCATTTTACCTGCGAGCCGTACAATTTGAGCTGGTCGATGGTTTGCGGCGCTCCGCAATCACGCAGCTCCGCTGGACGGTCGGCGGTAAGCACCAGCAGCGGCACGTGCGCGTATGCGGCCTCGATCACCGCCGGCAGGAAATTGGCCGCAGCCGTCCCCGAGGTGCAGACAATGGCCACGGGCCGCCGCGTGGCCTTGGCGATTCCGAGTGCAAAGAAGGCCGCCGAGCGCTCGTCGATGTGTGACCAGGCGCGCAGCCCGGGGCGCGCCGCGAGCACCAGCGCCAGCGGCGTCGAGCGCGCCCCCGGGCAGACACAGCCGTGCTGCACCCCCGTGCGCTGCAGTTCGTCAACAAAGGCCTCGACCGCTGCGTAGACCGGATCGCTTTGGTACATCGAATCACACTTCCAGCAGCGCCGCGAGCAGCGGCTGCAGCTTGAGCTCGGTCTCGGCCAATTCGGCGTCAGGATCGGAACCGGCGACAATGCCGGCGCCGGCGAACAGCGCGGCGCGATCACCGCGCACCAACGCCGAGCGCAAGGCGACGGCAAACTCGCCTTCCTGGCGGGCATTGATCCAGCCGATCGGGCCGGCGTACCAACCACGGTTGAACGCCTCACGGTCTGTCAGCAGCGCCAGCGCAGCCGCGCGCGGGTAACCGGCGACGGCCGGAGTGGGATGCAGCCGCTCGACCAGTTCCAGCACGCTGCACTGCGCGCGTAGAGTGCCGCTGATCGGGGTGAACAGGTGCTGGAGATTTTCCAGCGCCAGCACCTGCGGCGCGGCGGGAACGGTGAGCGAATCGCACAGCGGAGTCAGGGCCGCCGCAATCGCGCGCACCACCAGCGCGTGCTCGTGTCGTTCCTTGCCGTTGTCGAGCAGCGCGCGGTCGAGTGCGGAAGAGACGCCGCGGGCGCTGGTCCCAGCCAGCGCCGCACTGCACACCACGCCATCCGCCAGACGCACCAGCCGCTCGGGCGTGGCCCCGAGAAAGCTTCCGTTGGGCGTGGCGATCCAGAACGTGGTGCAGTTCGGATGGGCCTGACGCAGGCGAGCAACGATGCGCGCGCTCTCGAAGGCACGGGTCGAGCGCAGCCTGTAGTCGCGCGCCAGTACCAGCTTGTCCAGCCGGCCGGAGGCGATGTCGGCGATGGTGGCGCCCGCGGCGGCGCGCCAAGCAGCGGGCGATTGGGCCGCCGCGGCGGCGCACTCCGGCGGCGACGACGCCAAGCGTGAACCCATCGGAGCAGCCGCCGCAAACCGCAGCTTGGCGTAGCGCGCCTCAATCTGGCCAACGATGTCTTCGAGTCCGTGCGCGCCCTCGACCAGCAGATTGACGGTCAGGGTCGCCGACTGGCCCTGCTGGAGCACACTGATCTGCGGCAACACCATGCGGCCGGGTGGAAACCCGTGCCAGTCTTCGTCCGGCGGCGGTTCCGGTGCGAAGGAAAAACCGCCGGTGACAATAGGGCCGGCCGCCGCGGCCTCGCCCCCGATCACGGCTTCGTGCACCAGCTCGGCCCACGCCGCCGCAATCGTGCGGAAGCGATTGCTGCCGGTGGCGCGGAAATCGGCGGCGACGCCGGCCGCCGCGAGCGCAAACTGCTCGGCCGGGTGCTGCCAGAGAAATCCATACGGCGGCGAGGACTCACCGCCGGCCGCGACCAGGGCGAGCACATCCTCGGGCGCGGCGATGGCGTGTGAGATGCTCAGCAGCACTGGTTGCGCGCTGCGGCGCGCGCGCCGCAGTGCGCACGCCGCCCATTCTCGGCGGGCGGCTGGCGACGGCTTGATCATGATCTCTCGGCGATGATCAGCTGGGCAATGCCGAGGCTGAGCCGGTGTTTGGCAACGCGTTCAAAGCCTGCCCGCGTCACCAGCTCGAGCAATGCGCGCTCGGGCGGCAGATAGGCGGTGGAGCGCGGCAGGTAGGCGTAAGCGGCGCGCTCGGCCAGTAGCGCGCCGAGCAGCGGCACGATGCGGCGGAAGTAAACCGCGTGACCCCAGCGCTGCCAGCGGCCGGTGGGCTCGTCGACTTCCAGTAGCGCCAATCGTCCGCCCCGCACCAGCACCCGCGCGGCCTCGGCCAATACGCCCGGAATCGAGACGAAGTTGCGCAGCGCAAAGGCGCTGCTGACCACGGTGGCCGAGGCGGTGGCCAATGGCAGCGCGGCCGCATCCGCCCGCACCAGCGGCGCGTCGGAGAGCCGGGCGCGCGCCGCCGCTAGCATGCGGGCGGCAAAGTCGAGCCCGACCACGCGCGCGCCGGCGGCCGCCGCCAGCTCGCACAGGTCACCGGTGCCGCAGCCGAGATCAACAATGATATCGCTATGCCCCACCCGCGCCCGCTGCAACAGCAGACGGCGCCAGCGTTGATCGAGTCGAAAGGTGAAGAGGCGATTCATGCGGTCGTAGTGCGGGGCGATGCGATCGAACATCGCCTCTACCACCGCCGCTTTCTCTTCCGGAGGCGGCAGCTGCTGCGCTAACGCCACGTTACCTCCAAGCGTCCGGAGTCAACCACCGCCTGAGCCGCCTCCAGCACGTCGCCCTCGCCGCGTTGTCGCAGGCGCTCCAGGGCGTGGTTGAGCAGCGTGCGCTGGAAGTGCAGGGCTACCAGCGTGGTCACTGCCGGCAGCAAGCGGCGGAAGATGTCGGCGATCTCGGGGCCGCTGCGGCCGGCCTTGCGCACGAAGCCGTCGAACAAGGCGACGGCGCGCTCGACGACGGCGTCAACCCCTTTGGCGTGGCGGATGGACAGCCGTAACAGCTCGTCGAGCGGAAACCCGTGCCGTAGGATCTCCATGCCGGCCTCGGCCAGCTGCACATCCGCCTCGCCATAGCGCGGCTCGCCGCCGGCTTGCACCGGCTGCAGCAGGCCCGCGCTCTCCACCGCCAGCAGCAGCGCCTCGGGCACCCCGCTGCGAGCGGCGACCTCGGCGCGAGTGAACGAGCGCTCGCCGCCGCGATCGGCCACGGCCCGTAACAGCGCCGCCGCGCGCGAAGGCGAGCCGCCCGCCAATAGCCGTTTGATCACCGCCAGCGACAAGCCTTGCGACTGATAGCGGCGAATCTGCTTGAGCCGCGCCAGGTGCTCGGGGCGGTACACCGCTTCGCGCCGGACGCGCTTCGGCGCCGGCAGCAGCCCCTTGGCTTGGTAAAAGCGAATCGTGTCCACCCGCACCCCTGCCGCTCCCGCCAATTCCTCCACCCGGTATTCCATGAGTAATTACTCTAAGAGTAATTACTCGCAACGTCAAGCATGCCGGCCGAGGGGCATCGCTTAAGGGTGTGCGACAAATCTGTGGGTAACGTGCAGCCGACCGGGCAAAACCTCACCAGTCTGACAGTACTGTGTACTGTCAGGCCGAGGCCCATGGCCGAAAGGGACGCCCTTTGTCATCTTCCAGGC
>JACQVA010000077.1 GCA_016210005.1 Deltaproteobacteria bacterium
ACGATCTCGTCATAGAGGTCTCGCCAGTCCGGGTTCTGAGCTTCGATCAGCTCGATCTTCCACTGGCCAGGATGTAAACGCAGAACTGCTTGTCCATAGCGCCAAACGCCAAACTGGATTCCCGCTTTCGCGGGAATGACGGCCATAACACCGAACCACGTTACCCACAAATTTGTCGCGCACCCTCTTGGCGCCGGCGCACTGAGCGGATTCGGGCGAAGCCGGCGGCCGAGCCCTTCACCCCGACCGCTTCGGCAGGCCTAGCGCGGAGCAACGCACCTCACCGGCCCTGGTAGCGCGGCGGGCGCTTTTGCGCGAAGGCGGTCATCCCTTCCTTGAAGTCTTTGCTGCGAGCGGCGAGTTCGAGCGCGAAGGCTTCGTTGCTCAGGGCATCGGCAAGATCGACGTCGAGCGCGCGGTGCATCAGCCACTTGGTGAGACCCAGCGCGATGGTGGCAGCGCCGGCCAGCTCGGCGACGAGCGCCTCGGTGGCACCTTCGAGGTCGGCGTCGGGAACGGCGGCGTAGACGAGGCCCCACTCCGCCGCTCGCCGGCCGTCGAGCTCGCGCCCCAGCAGCAACATCTGCTTCGCCCGCGTCAGGCCGACCAGCCGTTGCAGCAGGTACGTGCCGCCGCTGTCGGGGGTGAACCCGCGCTTGACGAAGGGCTCGACGAAACGCGCGGTCTCGGAGGCGATGGTGAAGTCGGAAGCCAGCGCGAGATGGCAGCCGAGGCCGCTGGCCCAACCGCGCACGCCGCAGACGATTGGAAGCTGGACGTTGAGCATCGCCGAAATCAAGCGATTCGCTCCGCGCGGCATGCGCCGCTGTATGTCGCCGGCGCGCGGCTTCTTGTCGCCCTCGGTATTGACGGCAACCAGATCCATGCCGGCGCAAAAGTGCTCGCCTTCGCCGCTCAGCACAACCACGCGCACCTCTTCGTTGTCGGGTGCGTTCTCGATCGCGGCGATCAACTGTGCCAGCATCTCGCGCGTCATCGAGTTGCGTCTTTCCGGTCGTTGCAGGCGGAGGCGCAGCAACGGCCCGTCCTGCTGCACCTCGAGTTCGGGTCTGCTTTCAGCCATCGGACTCCCTCGCTTGATTGGCCGGCGCGCTCTGCGGTGCCGGCTCCGTCTGAAATAGCGCGCGCACACCCGCCTCACTGACCTTCATCGAAGCCGTACGTGGCAGGCTTGCCACAACGCGCACCTCGGCGGGAACCTGGTAGGCGACGAGATGCTCACGGGTAAAGGTGCGGAGCTGCTCGCCGTCGATCGGCGGGACCCCGTCATTCAGCTCGACGGCGGCGACCGGCACCTCGCCGAGGCGCGGGTCGGGCACGCCCACGACGGCCGCCTCGCGGACAGATGGGTGCCGTTCGAGCACGCCCGCCACGTCGGCCGGCACGATCTTGAAGCCGCCGCGATTGATGATGTTGTCGGCGCGCCCCTTGATCCAGACAAATTCGTCCGCGTCGATACTCGCGAGGTCGGTGGTGCGCACCCAGCCCGCGCCGCTCGCTTGCGCCGACCTCACCTCCAACAGACCCACAGACCCGGCCGGCAGCTCGCGGCCGTCGCCGGGATCGACCACGCGCAGCTCGCAGCCCGGATGCGCGCGGCCGACGCTGCCGCGCTTGGCTTGCGCCCACTTGCGGTGATCCTCGATCGTCCAGCCCGCCACGCCGCCGGCAAACTCCGTCGCGCCGTACGACACCAGCACCGGGATGCCGTAGCGCCGCTCGAACGCGACGGCTGTCTCGGGCGGCAGAGGCGCGGTGCTCGACAACACGGCCTTGATGCTCGACAGATCCTCGCGCGCAACGTTGGCGTCGAGCACCATGCGAACCGCCGCGGGCACGAGGCTGACTGACTTGGGGCGATGGCGCTTGACCAGCTCCAGCCACGGCTCGACACGAAACCGTTCGAGCAGCGCAATCGGTCGGCCGTCGACGACGCACAGTATGGTGCGCCACAATCCGCCGACGTGAACCAACGGCGCGCTGATGATCGCGACGCCCTGGCGCAGCGTTCGTTTCTCCGCGCCGCCCTTGCCGCGCTCGTAGTGCGCTACGCTGGCGAGGGACCGTTCGAGGGCGTCGTAGCTGAGCGCGACGCGCTTGGGCGGCCCGGTCGTGCCGCTGGTCAACATCTCCACCGCGACGCCCGGAAGCGGCTCGCGATGTGGGCCGGGGCCGCGGTGGGCGAGCCCGGCCTCCATTGCGATCGGTGGCAGCTCATGTTCACTGAGTGTGAGTCCCAGACTGCCCGCCGCCGCCGCGGCGCTTACCACCTCCGGCCGGTTCCAATCCGCACGGCACGCGACGATCGCCGGCAAGCGCAACTGGCGCAGGTCTCCGGCTAGCTTCGTGTCGCCCTGATGTGGATTGATGCTCACCACACACCGGCGCGTTGCCAGCACGGCGAGCAGGGCGCCCACGACGGCCGGCCGGTTTCGCAGAATCAGGCCGACGGCCGCGCCGGTGCCCAGACCGGCGTTGGTCAACTCGCGATCGAGACCGTCGATGATCGCCGATAACTCTTGCCACGGATGCCACACGCGCTCGAATTCGACGGCGCCCGCGGCCGGATCGATTCGCAGCACCTCGCGGATGCGCTCAGAGATGTCCATCAGCTCGGACGTCACACCGGCGAGCCCAAGGGGAGGGGCGCTTGCTCGCCTGGTTGCTCCTCGGCTGCGAAGCGCCGAGCGAGGACTTCGAGCAAGCCCTGGAGATCGCTGGCGCCGCCGGGTAAGTCGGGAAGTCGCACCGCGCCGTGTTGGCGACTCGGCAGCAAGATCGTGGCGTGGCCGGGCGTGGTGATCTCGCTACGCTGGTTCTCGCCCCACAGGTCGAGCTCCACGGCCGGACGGTCGCCGTCCGCAAGATACTTTCTGGTGATCCGCCCGCGCATCCAGTGCGTGTCGCCGACGAAGTTGAAGGCGCGAAATTGGCAGTCGAGCTTCCACAGCCAGGCGTCGTCTCCCATCCAATCGGTGCAGAGGTGAATCAGCCAGGTCTCGCGCATGCGGCCGTAGTCGTAGGTCGTCGGGTTGCCGGCCTTGCGTGCGTAGGCCGGGTCCCAGTGGCAGCGCTGCATGGCGTCGGGGATGTTCAACTCGTCGCGGTGGTAAAAGCCTGGAACCCGCTGGCGGTTCTTGTACGCCAGGCGCAGGGCGCCGACGCCGTAGAGGCCCATGCCGACGCCGACGTGCCAGCAGATGATGTCGGTGACGGTCAGCGGCCCCTTGACGAGCGGGCCCACCTCGTCGCCCTCGTTCACGTCTTCCCACAGGCGGGGCGTGGTACCGCGCGCCGTTTCGCGCGCGTATTGCGCGTCGATCGCTGCGAGTTGCTCGTCGCTGTAAGGGGCGATGGTGACCGGCCTCGACTCGCCCCGCTCCTGCGCCTTCTGGCGCTCGGTGCGAATCATCAGCAGCGACTGCGCCGAGAGCAGCGCGCTCTGGTCGTCGCGAAACACGTTGGCGGTCCATTCGTGCACCGCGCGTTCGGCGAAACGGCTGTGCTTGTCGAGCGCGGCGACCAAGGCGTTGCGGCGGTAGACCCGGCGGTCCGGATGCAGCGGCCGCCACCACTCGCGGCTGCTCCCGGAGTAGAACGCGTGCACGCCGCGCAGCGGATCGCCGCGCATCAGTTCCTTCTGGTCGGGGCTCAGCCGAGTCACCTCGTCGACCCCGATGAGGGTGTCTCCTCCGACCATCGCCGGATGCGCAATCACGCTGCCCCAGCGGGTTCCCGCCGCGTACGCAGGATCACTCCAGAGCGGGTTGTCGTCGCCGATGGCGTTGGCGAAGATGCGGAACGCGTCCGCGTTCGGACACTGGTAGTGAGGCGGACGCGGGTGCGGCACGGGAACGGCGATCCGCCGGCGCAGCCGGGCGATGCCGTCATCCGTGATTCGCGCCGTCTCCACGCAGACACCTAGCGAGAACTAGGCTGAATACGGGTCGCGCAAAGACGCAAAGCCGCCAAGAGTCTTGGTGCTGAACGGCACGGCGAATCTTCCGAACGTCTCTTCTCTCTTCTCACCATTCGGCTCTGCTCCTTTGCGTCGGCTGATTCGGTCTACCACCGACACCGGCGCCCGAAAAGGGGAACAGGCCCCCCGACGTCGGCACGGCCGGAGTTGCGCTGGCTCCAGAGGTCTGCGGCGCACAACACCGTCCCGGCGGTCGCCCTTCACCGTATCCGATCACCCTCGCCGGGCTTCCTGCCGGCGGCGCTGTCGCGAGGTCAGGCGCTGCTCTCAGCTAAGGGCGCCGCTCCCGCGGCCGGCCTGATCGCGGCATTCGATGGTAGACTGGCGGGTTTGGTCGAGGCGATGAAGTCGACGAGCACCTCGACGAACCGCTCGGGGACCTCACAATGCGGGAAGTGGCCGACTTCGTCGAAGATCACGAGGCGGCTGCCGGGCATGGCCGTGTGGGCAGCGACGGCGTGGCTCACCGGAATGAACGGGTCTTGCGCACCCCACACGATCAGCGTCGGCACGTGCGATGCCAGGTACAGCCGGTCGGTGGCGCTCACCGCCTGCCCGTCCAAGTCGACGACGGCACGCAGGGTACGGAAGAACGCCCGCCGGGTGTCCGCTTCGGCCAGCGACGCGTAGCTGCGCCACACTTCTTCGATGGCGGGGGCGGGCCGAACCCCGGATCGGTGGAGCCATGACCCCAGCTGTTTCCCCGCGTCTCGTAAGAACGCTGTGCAGACGAGCGGGAAGACGTATTCGGCACCAGGAAAGCTCAACGCCCGGAGGACGAGGCTGACTTCCCGGCCCAACCCACCACTGCCCACCAGCACCAGGCGCTCGCAGCGCTCGGGATACTGGTAGGCCAGCTGCATCGCGACGCCGCCGCCGAGTGATTGGCCGACAAAGGTCGCGTGCTCATAGCCGAGGGCGTTCAAGAGATCGCGAAGGGCGTTGGCATGAGCGCCGAGCGAGTACTCTCCCCGTGGCTTGTCCGACTTGCCATGGCCGAGGAGGTCGGGAGCAAGGACCGTGAAGCGCTGCGCCAGGGCCGGCATGACGTGCCGCCAGGTTCTTGAGCTGCCGGCCATGCCGTGCACGAGCAGCAGCACGGGGCCGTTGCCGGCGGTGCGGAAGGCGACTCGGTGGCCATGGATCGACAGATGCTGCGGTTTCATCGCGGCCTCCGGCACCACAGTGTCCAGGCCTGCGGTCAGCGGCCGAACACGCTGCGGAAGCGCTCGACGACCGAGGCCGCAGTCGCACGGGCGTCGGCGAGGACGGAATCGGCAGACTGCTTGATGTCGCGCCAGGACTCACCCGCGGCAGCAGCAAGGCGCTTGAGGGTCCGTGCGACCTCGCGCTGGCTTGATTGCAGGACGTCGAGTTGAGCACGAGCCTCCGTGCGCAGCTCGCGAATGCGCGCCCGCGCGTCGGCCTCAATCTTCCGCTCCGCCTTGCGCAAGCCCCGCTGGATCTCGGCGATCGACTTTTCCAGGTGCTTGACGCCTTGGTCGATTTCGCCGTACGCGGCCCGTGCTTCGCGGGACATCGCCGTGCGCGCCCGCTGGGCGGCACTCACCACTTTGAAACGCTTCCGCGGTGCTTTGGTGGACATCATCCGCTCCTTCCATGCAGTCCCTACGCTTTCGTAGGTTACGGCTACGGTTACGTAGCTTACGGTTGCGTAACTTACGCTGGCGGTGTAGGAATGTCAACATGGCGCACCGAAAGAGATCGGCGTCCGGGCTCCGGCTCAGCGCATCGGCGCGGCGCACCCAGCTCGTCGAGATCGCCCGCGGCGTTTTCGCGCAGCGCGGCTACGAAGCCACCTCGGTGGAAGAAATCGCGGCGCGTGCGAAGGTCTCGAAGCCGATCGTCTACGAACACTTCGGCGGCAAGGAGGGCTTGTACGCGGTGCTCGTCGACCGCGAGATGGAGCATGTCGTCACCCGGATCTCCGACGCCATTGCCACGGGCACACCGCGGGAGCGGGTCGAGCGCGCCGCGCTGGCGTTTCTCTCCTACGTGCGAGACCAGTCGGACGGGTTTGTCGTACTGTCGCGTGACGCGCCCCTGACCTTGGCGCGGGGCGGCATGTCGAGTCTCCTTAACGACGTGGCCGAACGCGTGTCCGAGGTCTTCACCACGACTTTCAAGAAAGCCGGATACGATCCGAAGACGGCGCCGATCTACGCCCACGCGCTGGTGGGAATGGTCACGTTCGTCGGACAATGGTGGACGGAAACCCGCAAGCCCCCCATCGAGGAGGTCGCAAGTCACCTTGCTGCGCTGGCCTGGATGGGTCTGCGCCACCTGCCGAAGCGTCCGAAGCTCGCGGTCAAGCCGCAGACGTGACCCCGATCAATCGACTATTCCCGCGTCACGCAACTCCGCGATGCGCTGCGATGAGTAGCCGACATCGCGCAAGATGGCCTCGGTGAACTCGCCCGGCTGCGGGTCGACGTTGCGGATCACGCCGGGCGTTTCGGACATGCGGACCAGGATACCCGTTTGTGCTACGCTGCCGCGCGTCGGATGCGCGACTTCGCGGATCATGGCGCGCTGCCGCAGGTGCGGGTCGGCGGTCAGCTCCGCAATGGAATAGACCGGCGCGACGCACGTGTCGGCGTGCATCAGCAGCGCCACCCACTCGTCTCGGGTCTTGGTGCGGAACGTCTCGCGGAATCGCCGGAACATCTCGGCTCGCTTCTCGCCGTCGGCAAACTGGTGGGGGATGAGGTCCTCCAGGCCGATGAGACGGCAGAGGTTCTGATAGAACCAGGACTCGATCGCGCCCACGCTGAGATACTTCCCGTCCTTGGTCTCGTAAATGTTGTACCAGGGATACTGGCCGGTGAGCAAAGTCGCCCCGCGCGTCGGCTCGACTCCGGTGCTGAGGTACTCGTCGATGGCTACCGACATCATGTTCACGATGCCGTCGGTCGCAGCTACATCGAGAAACTGGCCGTGGCCGGTGCGCTGTCTGGCGACGACGGCCGCCAGGATCGCGATGGCGGCCTGCATACCGCCCCCGGCGCTGTCGGCCGCCGTCGCCCCGGGAATTACCGGCGGCCCGTCTTGCGTGCCGGTCATGCCCACGGTGCCGCCGATCGACTGATAGTTGATGTCGTGGCCGACCACGTCGCGATAGGGCCCGTCCGCGCCGTAGCCGGTGAGGCAGCAGTAAATGAGCCGCGGGTTCAGGATGCGTAACGCATTGTAGTGCACGCCGAGCCGTTCGGCAGCGGCGGGCCGAAGTCCGACCATGACGACGTCGGCCGATTGCGCGAGTCGGCGGAACACTTCGAGCCCCGGTTCGCTCTTGAGGTCGAGACCGAGGACCTTGGTGTTGCGCCGCATGCCGTAGGCCCAGAACGGCGCCTTCCATTGTGTACGGCCGCGCTTCTCCATCACCGAGCGGGCCTCGACGATGCGCACCGCGTCCGCGCCCAGGTCGGCCAGGATCTTGATGCAGTGGGCGCCCGGACCAACGTTGGTCAGGTCCACCACCTTGATGCCGTCCAGTGCCGCGCTCATTACCCTACCTCGGGGCAGCCAGTGTCCTGAGCTGCAAATTTGATGAACAAATCGAAGCTCGGCGAGAAGCGATATCCGCACCCGTCATTCCGGCGAAAGCCGGAATCCAGGCTCGACCCCATACCCCCGCCTGGATACCGGCTTTCGCCGGTAAGACCGACCCTCTGCCGGGATTTCTTGGGCAAAGCCCCTGGAAGCAAAGAGCGCCGCTCCTTACCAAGGAGGGGAACACATTTGCAGTGCGGGAGCTTGCTCCCGCCTTGAGTGGTGCAGGGCGCCGCTGCATGCCTCGAAAGCGGCGGCAAGCCGCCGCACTCCACATTGACAAGTGCGCACGGTTCATTGGTCCAACATCCTCGCGCCGCACGAGTCGGGCCGGTGGAGTTCCGCGATCGCCTGCTTCAGCCAGCCTTCGTCGCGTTGCAGCTCCGGCGCACCGTCGATGAGGAAGGTGGAGAAGATTCCCCGGCAACGCTCCTTCACCTTCGCGGCGAACTCGTCGCCCACGGCGACGATGGCGAACTCCTCCATGATTTCGTCGCTGATCAATTTTGGCATCTCGCGCCACTTGCCTTCGAGCGAAAGCTGATGGAGCTGCATCCCCAAGTCCGCCCAGCCATGGAACTCCAACACCGAGTGATACGTGCGCGTCGAAGAGTAGAAGGCGATGCGCTGCTTGACCGCTGCCTTCGCAGCCTCGAGCCCGTCCTTGGTCTTACTGACGGCCAGAAACGGGCAGCCGACGACGTCGATGTCGGCGGCCTTGCGGCCGGCTTTGGCCGCGCCGGCGGCGAGCGCGGGCAGGACCACATCGCGCGTGTGGCGAAACGTGGACAGCGGATGCAGCCGGATGCCGTCGCACAGCTCGCCGGCGAGGCGGCACATGTACGGGTTGACGGCTGCGAGGTAGATGGGAACGTGCGGGTGCTCGATCGGCCCAGGGTTGAAGAACGGCGTCATCATGCTGAACTGGTAGTACTTGCCGGTGAAATAGGTCGGCTGCTTCGGGTTCTGGAAGCTGGCGAACATCGCTTTGACGCAGAGCACGTAGTCGCGCATGCGCGGGCCCGGCGGCCCGGTCCAGGGCGCGGCGTAGCGCCGCTCGTTGTGGCCCTTCACCTGTGTGCCGAGGCCCAACTGGAAGCGTCCGCCCGAGAGCGCTTGTAAGTCCCACGCGACCTGCGCGGTGGCCAGCGGGCTGCGCGGGAACGAGATCGCCACGTTGGTGCCGAGGCTGATGCGGCGCGTATGCTCTGCCGCGATCGCCAGCGGCACGAACGGGTCATGGCCGGCCTCCGGCGTCGTCGCGCCGTCGAAGCCCAACTCTTCCACCCGGCGCGCCGCTGCCGCGATGGCGTCAATGCGCATTCCGCCCGCGACCGTCCCGGCGTACTGCGCCGTGTCCGGGCTCAACATCGTCGTTTCAACTCGCATCGTCTCCTCTGCTGCTTGATAGCTTTGGGAATTCCGTCCGTCGCTCCCACTCAGTTGCGACCGCAAGATGCTCACGACGAAACCGGGAGTTCAAGCCAGCCTGCTCGATTTTGTTCTTTCGTGTTCCGCTCACTCACCTGAATTCCACCGAGCCGAGATGCGCGGCAGCGACAGACAGGCTCAGGTGTACGGACCGAGGAAGCGCTCACCGTTGAAATGAATGATGTGGCTGGGCGCCTCGGCAACCCAGACTTCCGTCTCCCACGCGATGTGCGCGAGGTACCGCGTCATGGCACGTCGGCTGAGGAATGCGGTAACAAACACTAGCCCGGCCCTAGCCGTTCCAAAGAGTTCCTTCAGCTCATTGTGCCGCTTGAGACCGATTGGACCGTGGCTTGTCACGGCCTCGATCAGGACCAGCCAGTTCTTCTGCTCAAGGTGGATGACCAAGTCCGGGATCTTTCCGTGCTCCTCGATTTTCACCCCGAGCCGTTCGAGGTAGCCGTCCTCAATGTGCCGCTTCTTGTCCCCCGTGTCCCCGACGTAAATCACGATCCCGCCGGGAGTGAAACGCGGGCAGAACTCCTCGACGATCTTCTTGACGAGTTCATTCTGCCCGCCAGCCGTCAGCCTCAGCTCTCTGCCATCCGGAAGCCTCACTGGGATCATCCCCATTTCGCGCTCTCTGGGCTGGAGTCGGCGGAGGACGTTTTCAGTCTTGAGGAAAGCCGCCAAGGTGTCGTTCCACGCTGGCGAAGCGTACGCGCGAGCGAGCCGGAGCAACGTGGGGGCCACTTGATAACGATTGTCTGGGCTGTTCACAGGCCGACGTGGGTTGTCGGGATTCGCGACGACGAGGCCCATTTGGACGAACTGGTGAATGGGTAAACCGACGAACCGTTTCTCGCGTATTCGGCGCGTATCTCTTTCCAAATTGCTCTCGAAAAACGTCCATCATCTCGGTGATCCCGAGCATGGGATTGTCCGCTTCGGTCCACCGTCGGCGTAGCGTCATCCCGAGCAGCGCCAGGAGCGTGAACGCGGATCGCTCGTTTTGTTGTTCTCGTGGCACGTTCAACGCCTTGAGGATGGCGAGTGCCTCGGCGACCCGTTTCGCGCCGGAGACTTGCCCCCTGCGCGTGCGCTCAGCCACGAAACACGACCTCCTCGACGAGACGATCCAGTTCCTCCTGCGCGGGGAAGACTTCTCCGATCCGCCGGCCCAATTCGATCAGACTGCTCCAGGCCGGATATCGCAGCGATCGGAGATCCGTAGCATTGACCTGGGTGTGTCCGCTGAATTGGCGGAAGTAGGAATCCACCGACGTCGAATTCAAGTAGGCGGCCAGTCCTCTCGCCACGGTCGGCGGCAATCCGGAGCCCCGAAAGTGAAAGTAGTTGAGGTGGTTCTCGAACGCGACCCGTTTGGCTGCCACACGTGCGGGGTCATAGACGGCGGCCACGACCCGGCGCGGCTCTTCCTTGGCCGAGAACCTCTTCACCAGCACGTAGTGCTCCGCCGGGACCAAGAGGTCGTCGGTTCGGGCGCAGAGCGCAAGCGCGTTCGGCTTGCGGGCGCGAGCGTTTGGCCACTCCACGAATCCGCCTTGAAGGTGGCAGGGATAGATGAGGGGCACGGTATCCCTCGCTGGGCGACTGCGGAGAAAATCCTTTGCCCTGAAGTCCACGACGCGTCCGGTGGAGACGGTAAGGCCGAGAGCCGCCAGGCGCGCATCGAGGCTCCCTATCCGGTGACGGACCGGATCTCCTTCGGCGTCGGGGACGATGTGGATGAAGGTATCAGGATCGCTGGGTCGAACGAGATCGTCGTGCTTGATCGTTCGGGTACGCACGCAGGACTCGTCTGGGTCGAGACTTGACGAGACAACCACGTCGGTGCCCCGATTCATGGTTCTCTCCGCGCGGAACACGATATTCTCCTGGAGGACCTCGTCGTCGGCGAACGTGCGGTCCCGGGAGTCGAAGACGTGGACTCGGCGAAATCGCATGCTCCCCAGAAAGAAGCGGCGGAACGGCTCGAAGTAGGGGCCGTTGCAGAAGCTCCTTGGCGTGATTGCGACCATCTCACCGCCGGGAACGAGGAGCCGCGCCGCAACCGCTAGGAAGCCAGCATACAAGTTGCTGGTCTCAACCCCGATTTTGCGCAGGAGCTTCCGTTCATGCGAGTCTGCACGGATCTTTCTATAGGGCGGGTTCAAGATGGTAGTGTCAAACCGTTCGTCCTGTCCCGAGCCGAAGAGATCACCGGCTAAGGTCGTCGCCCCGACTTCGAGGAAGTCCTCGGTGACGATGCGTCCCTCAAATCGGATTCCAGCGCTCTCGCTAGTCGCCCTGCACAAATCGAGCGTCTTCTGGAGATAACCGATGAGCACCGGATCAATCTCGTAGGCAGTCAAGGTAATGGCGCGCGGGGGTCGCGGCCTCAAGCACATTGCCGCCACGAGCGCGGCCGAGAGCGACCCAACTCCGGCACCTGGATCGAGTACGCGGATAACCGAGTTATTGCACTCGATCATGCTGGCCATGAACACGGCCACGGACGCAGGGGTCAGGAACTGTCCCATGAGAATGCGGCGCCGGGGATCCAACCGCTGCACGGCCTCTCTTCGGGCTCCATCAACCGCCGCCGCCAGTGAATTCGCGCCGCTCGGCTTAAGACCCGCAATAGGCTTCATGGCTGCCGCACCCACAATAACCTCTTCTGCCACCATCCCGCTTCGCTCTCAACCCGAACGAGCTTTGACTGCCGGGGCTACGTGAGCCGATCAGACGGTGTTCGGCCAGCGCTGTACCCCGGCAGGCTCGGCGGCCTCCGGGTTTCCAACCGAACGCCGCTCATGGCATGAAGGGGGCCATGAGACGGCGCGCACGTGATCCGGCGAGGGCTCTGTGATTGCTGATTCCACCACGGCGTTGAAGTACGTTAAACTCTCCGGCCGCGAAGACCTACGCTACTTTCCCGATTTCCTCATCGTCGGCCCGCAGCGCACCGGCACCACCTGGCTGCACGCCAACCTGCGCTACCACCCGCAAATCATGCTCTCGGAGCCCAAGGAGCTGTATTTTTTCAGCAGCTTGAAAGCGCCCGGGCGCCAGCGCTGTCCCTCGAACGAGCTGGAGTGGTACCTGCAATTCTTTCGCGAACCGCTGCGGCGGGTGCTGCTGCGCAACGCCATCAGCCTGTGGCGCTACCGCACGCTCTACCGCCCGCAAGTACGCGGCGAGGCGACCGCCAGCTACGCCGCCATCGATCGCGACGTGATCGAGGAAATCACCGCACTCAAGCCGGCGATCAAAGTCATCCTCATGATTCGCGACCCGATCGAGCGGGCGTGGTCGCATGCGAAGAAGGACCTGGTCCGCAACCGCAGCCGCAAGTTTGCCGACGTCACCGCGAGCGAGTTCGAGCAGTTCTTCGCCGACCCCTATCAGCGGCGCTGCGCGCGTTACGTCGAGAACATCGATAACTGGTCGGCCTGCTTACTGCCGGGCCACCTGCTGGTGGCCTTGTTCGACGACATCGACAGCCGGCCCGAGGCGCTGCTGCTTGAAGTCATGAGCTTCCTCGGCGTCGCCGCCGAGCGCCGCTACCTCGGGCGCGGTGCGGGCGAGGCGGTCAACCCTACCGGGGCCAGCAAGATCCCGGAGCGCTACCGGCGGTTTCTCGAAGCCTTGCTCAAAGACGACCTGGCCGAACTCGAGGCGCGACTCGGCTTGTCGTGGTCTGCCGCGGGCACGCTCGTGCGGCGGCGAGACCTCGCCACCGCGGAGCGCGGCTTTGTACTCGCCCTCGACCGCCGCTAGGCGCGGCCACCGCCACTACTTCTTCTCCTTCTCGTACTCTGCCAGCAGCGCCTGGCGCAGCTCTTTCTCCTGCTCGCGGATGCCCCAGAAGCGGGGCGGGCGCTTCGCCGTAAACGCCGCGCCGCCTTCCTTGCCCTCCGGCATGTCGAACCAGTCCGGATAGAACATGCTGGAGATGACCCCGAGGTCGGCGTAGCCATCCATCTCTTGGTCGAAAGCGGCCTTGAGGATTTCCAAACAGCCGGGGCTGACGCGCAGCAACTCCTCGCACCACTTGTCCACTTCCTCTTCCAAACGGTCCAACGGCACCACCTTGTTGACCAGCCCCATCGCATAGGCCTCCAGCGCGGTGTAGCGGCGGCACAGCATCCACATCTCGCGCGCCCGCTTGGCGCCGACCACCTTGACGAGATACGGAACGAAAAAGCCGTCGGCCGGGCTGGAGACCTTCGGGCCGGCCTGACCGAGGATGGCGTTCTCCGCGGCAATGGTGAAATCGCAGACGTAGGCCAAGTGATTGTGGCCGCCGAGGCAGTAGCCTTGGACCGCGGCGATCACCGGCTTGCGCGACAAGCGAACCAGGCGATTGTGCGGGTAGCGGTTGTAAAAGGCCTCGCGCAACCCCCACTGCTCCCACTCGACGTCGCCGCCGGCGCCGAAGTGTTTGCCGGCACCGGCGATGATGATCGCGCCGATGGCGGTGTCGTGGTTGGCGTCGTAAAAGGCGCGGAACATCTCATCGACCGTGTGCAGCGTCATGGTGTTGAGCTTCTCCGGCTTGTTGATCGAGACGCGCGCCACGCCCCCCTGTAACTCTTGGTGGAATTTCTTCTCGTAGACGATCTCGCCGAAGTCGAGCCCCGTGCCTGTTACCCGTTCCCATTTGGTCCAGCTCATGGTTGCTACCTTTCTGCTACAGGCTGCCGATAACCGTCTTGGCGGCGTGGATCAGTTCCAGGAGCCCGGCCGCGTCCAGCGGCTGTAAACCCTGGGGCAACCCGCCATCGAGCCCCAACAAGGCAGACCAGATCGGGCAGGCATAGAGCACCACGCCCGCGTCGCGGGCGCGCGCGACCAGCGCCTTGGCATCGAGCTGGCGGCCGTCGCCGCGGCCGCCGCAGACCGGAGCCCCGACACGTGCCGCGTGATCGGCCAGCAGCAGGCGCAGCTCTTGGCCGGAGAGCTCGCGCGGCCAGTCGAAGCTGCCGCGGGCCAGCGCCGCCAGCGCCGCTTGCGTGAACAGCACACCGACTTCCTGCCCTGCCGCCTTGGCGTTGATTGCCAGAACGAGGCTGCCGACCAGCGAGCTGGCCAGCGCGTCGCGTTGTATCAACAGTAAGTCCATCGCACCCTTATCCTCCCGCCGGCGATCGCGTGACCGCTCTGGCCGGCCATTTAATGCGATCAAGAATCAAATTGCGAGAGCTGCGCGGCTACCGGTGCAGTGACGGCCGCAGGCGGTGCTCCGAGCGGCTGGCGTAACATGGTTGAACCTCACGCCGTACCCGTGTAGGCAGGGGCGACTTGTGGGTAGGGCATTCATGACGCGATGGTTTCCGATTTTGCTGGCCGCCTTGACGACGCTGCCGGCGCTGGTCTTGCGCTTCGGCGGCTATCACCTGGCGCCGGGCACCGAAGCGGCGCTGTTCGGCTTGGCGATTCTCGGCGCGGCTTTTCTGCTCACCTGGGCGGCAGAGGTGGCGCAGGTCGATATCTCCCAAGGGCTGGCGCTGGCGTTTCTGGCTCTAATCGCGGTGCTGCCGGAATACGCGGTCGATCTCTATTTTGCCTGGAGAGCGGCGGCGCAGCCCGAGTACGCATCCTACGCCACCGCCAACATGACCGGCGCCAACCGGTTGCTGATCGGGGTGGCGTGGCCGCTGATCGTGGCGCTGTTCTGGTGGCGCGGGCGCCAGCGCGAGTTGCAGCTGCCGCACAGCCGCTCGGTGGAGCTGGTGTTCCTCACTGCCGCCACCATTTACTCGTTCGTCATCCCGCTCAAGGGGACGATCTCGCTGCTCGATACGCTGGTGCTGGTCGGCTGCTTTGTCGCCTACATGTGGCGCACCGCGCACGGCGAGGTTGAGGAGCCCGAGTTGCTCGGCCCGGCTGAGGCACTGGGAGAACTGCGCCCGGCCCTGCGGCGTACGGCGGTGGGGCTGCTGTTCGTCTTCTCGGCGGTGGCGATCTTCGCCTCGGCGGAACGGTTTGCCGAGGCGCTCATCCACGTCGGCAAGAATGCCGGCATCGATGAGTTCCTCTTGGTGCAGTGGCTGGCGCCGCTGGCCTCGGAGGCCCCCGAGGTAGTGATCGCCTGCATCCTGACGCTGCGGGGCGATGCCCAGGCCGGTATGGGCGCGATGATCTCCTCGAAGGTGAACCAGTGGACGCTGCTGGTCGGCACCCTCCCGCTGGTCTACAGCATCGCCATGGGTGCGCCCGCGGCGCTGCAGTTGGATGCCCGCCAGGTCGAGGAGGTCCTGCTGACTTCGGCGCAGTCGCTATTCGCCGTTATGATCCTCTCCAACCTGCGCTTGTCGCTGGTGGAAGCGGCAGGACTGTTCGTGTTGTTCGGCGGGCAACTATTGTTCTCGGACCCGCACGTGCGCTACGGTTTCTCGGCGGCCTATCTCGTGCTCGCGGCTGCCATCTTCGTGCGCCGGCCCAAGGATTTGCTGGGGTTGTTTCGCAACGGCTTGCGCCATCATAACGGCCAGCAGCAATAGCCGCGCGTGCGCGCGCGCAGCTTACGCCAGCACGCGATCGATGGCCTTGACCAGGTGCGCCTTGGGCACCGCGCCGACGATCTGGTCTTGTACCTGACCGCTCTTGAAGATGATCAGGTTCGGAATGCCCCGCACGCCGTATTTGGACGGCGTTTGCGGGTTATCGTCCACATTCAATTTGACCACCTTGAGCTTGCCGGCGTACTCCTGTGAGAGTTGCTCGACGACGGGGGCGATGGCCTTGCACGGCCCGCACCACGGCGCCCAGAAGTCGATCAGAACGGGCACGGCCGCCTGCAAGACCTCTTGCTCGAACGAGGCGTCACTGACTTCGACTATGTTGGCCACGGCGCGGTCTCCTTCACGCTTGAGTGGCACCGACCATAACTTCGGGTCGTGCACGATTCAACCCGTCGGTCGGCTGTGACTTGCGCCGTGCCGGTACTCCATGCAATGGCGGGCGGCGAGCGTGATGGTCAAGTGAGCAATGCGGACGAAAGCGGCTCCCTCAACCACAAGCCACTCGTTGGGTTCCTGCGAGTGATCCTGCTGGTCTTGGCGCTCGCGCTCGGCGCGCTCGGCTACCACGACCTCTTTGTGCCGCGCTTTCCCTGGTGGCGTTGGGCGGGGGAGTTGCTTGCCGGCTGTGCGTTGCTGGCCAGCGCCTTCGGCCCGGTGGCGGCACCGCACGAATCGCGCTGGCGGCGCGCATTGCGCTGGGCGGCCGGCGCGACGGCGCTGGCGGCGGCTGCGATCTTTCTGGTGCTGCAGCCGCAAGCCGGGCGAGAACTCGCCGCCGGTGTGGCGGCGCTGGCGGCGCTGGCGGCGTTTACACTCGCGCGCTGGCTGCCTTTTACGCCGGCAGACGTTCGGGCGCTGCTCGGCGACGACTCCGTGGCCGCGCCAGCCGAGTCAAGCCCCGGCAGTGTGCGGATCATGCGGGCGGCGGCAGCCGTCGCGGCGGTCGCCGTTGGCGTGCTGGCGGCCTACGTGAACTCGACTAACCACCTGGCGGCCTTTGTATTGTGGCTGGCGAGTCTGGCGCTGTTGGCGGGGGCGGTGTGGCCGCGCACCGGCGTGGCCGCGGCCGCCGACTCGTGGCGGCATGATGGCGGCCCGGAGCTGTCGCCGCGTACGGCCGCGGTGGCGTTACTGCTCATCCTCACGCTGGCGCTGGCACTGCGGGTGATCGCGCTCAAGGAGGTGCCGGGGCTGATCGATCCGGACGAGGGCCGCCAAGGCCGCTACGCGGAACGTATCTGGAAGGACGGTTTTCCTGATGCCTTTGGTATCGGCTGGAACGTCTTCCCGCATTTAGCGTACATGACCGAGTACGTCGGGGTGCAGCTGCTGGGGACCAGCAACGCCAACCTGCGGCTGTCGGCGGCCGTCATCGGGGTGTTGAGTCTGGTGCCGGTCTTCTTCTGGGCGCGCCGCTGGTGGGGCAATGTGATCGCGCTGCTGGCGGTGCTGTTGCTCGCCATCAATCGTGATCACATTTCGTGGAGCCGGGTAGCGCTCAACAACATGCAGCAAGTGCTGGTGGCCGGGTTGATGCTGGCGGCATTCGCCCGGCTGCTGCGCACCCGCCGTGCCCTCGACTGGGTGTGGCTGGGGTATGCCACCGGCCTGGCGTTTCACACCTATCACGCCGCCAAGCTGTTCCCAGCGCTGCTGGCCGTGATCGCGCTGGTGTTTGCGGTCGGGATGCCGGGCTTCCTGCGCCGCTTTGCTGCGGGGCTACCGCTGGCAGCGCTGGCGTTCTTGCTCTGCTTCGGACCGTTGCTAGTGACCATCCACCAGCGCTGGGAAGGATTTTACGGCGGCACCTCGAACCGCGTCGACCTCTACCAGCTCACCGCCGCCTATCACGCCGGGGACATCGTGCGGGTGCGTGACTACCTCTGGACTCACGTGGCGGGCTGCTTGTTGTCATTCACCAGCGTGCCGAGCGAGGGGCCGACTTTCGATCCCTGGGTGGCGGTGCCGTTCGTGCTCGGCATGGGCTGGTGGCTGTGGCGCTGGCGCGACCCGCGCCACGTAGTCGTGCTGGTGTGGGTGCTGGGCATCCTGGTGATCGGCGGCATGATCACCGACTATCCGCCGTGGAAGGCGCGTCTGCTCGGCTTTCTGCCCGCGCTCTGCGTAATCCCGGCCGTGGTCGCCGGCCGTGCCCGCGCCGCGTTATGGCAGTGGTCGCCGCGCCACGCCGACTTGGTTGCGACCCCGCTCTTGCTCGCTTGGCTGGCGGCGGCGCTCTATGCCAACTGGCACAACGTGTTCGTGTACGTGGCCGGCTTGCAGCGGGGCGACATCATGACCGAGATCTGCCGGGCAATTGACGAGGCCCCCCTGCCGGCAACGGTGTACATGGTGGGCGGAGCAGTCATGGCCGAGCCCAAGGTGGCTGCCAACGATTGCATGATCGCACCCAATCCGCAGCGGGCCCTGGTGAACCTGCCCGATGATCCGCTCGCCGTGCCTATCCCGCCGGCCAACCGCGGCAACGCGGTGCTGCTGGTCGCCTTTCGCCAGCAGGAGTTGCTGCCGCTGATCCAGCACTACTATCCTGAGGCGCACTACCGCATTGTTCACGAGCCCCGCGGTGCGGCGATGCTGCACGTTTTCACCGTGCGCGATGACGTCATCCATCGCAGTCGTGGCCTGCGCGCCAACTACCGCTCAGCAGTGCGTAGCTGGAGCTCGGCGGAGGGCTGCGAGGTGTTTCAGGCGCCGGCCGAGGCGCCGGCCGCTGACTTCCCGCTCACCGCCGTTTGGCGCGGCCTGGTGTGGGCGGGCGCGCCGGGAGCTTACGGCTTTCGCGGCACCAGCGAACTGCTGATCGACGACCGTCCGGCCGGCGACCGGGAGCTGCACTTGGCCGCGGGGTGGCATGCGATCGAGGTGCGGGCGCGGCTGAGCACGCCGGCGGATCACGTTGCACTCGAATGGCAGCCGCCGGCCGCCGCCGACTGGTCCGCCATTCCGCGCGCGCTGCTGCACACTCATCCGGAGGCGCACGGGTTGTTGGGCCGCTATTTCGCTCGGCCGATCGGCGAGCTATCGGCAGAGCCGATCGCTGCTGAGCCCGACTACACGCGGCTCGAGGCCGCCGTTAGCTTTGATCTGTTCAGTCAGTTCGACGAACTGCCACCGGCGCCGTTTGCGGCGCGGCCGTCAACTTTGGAGTGGGCCGGCACGGTCGAGTTGCCCGAGGGCCGCAGCCACGGCTTGCGGCTCGAGGCCACCACACCGGCGAGCGTCTTCCTCGACGGCACCCTGGTGGCCATGACCGCGGGCGGGCACGAGCCGCAACCAGTCACGGTCGAACTCAGCGGCGTGCACGGCCGCCGGCCGATACTCATCCGCAGCCTGCGCCCGGCGGATGACAACCCTGAGTTCTGGAAGTTGCGCGTGCTCTGGCGTACGCCCGGTGGCGACTGGACCGCCTTCGTGGACTACCGCCCGCCCGCGGCTGCCGCGGCTCGCGACCACACGCGGTGATGACGATGTTTGCATAGACATCAATCTGTGCCTGGGCTAGGCTTTGACTCAACATGGTGGGCCGACGGATGCCACGGGGCGGGCCACGGGGTCGGCTCCTGATTCCGATCGTTGTCAGTGCCCTGGCGTACCTTGGGCCGGCGGCTGCCGAGCCTACCCCGAACCCGACCTGGACCGCCTGCACCGGCAACTGCGATAGCGGACCGGACGTCACGGTTGACGAGTTGGTCAAGGGTGTGAACATCGCCCTTGGTTTTGCCACGCTCGATACCTGCCCAGTGTTCGACAGCGATGGCGACGAGGCGGTCACCGTCGATGAGTTGGTCAAGGCGGTGAACAACGCCCTCTACGGCTGCGGCGTGACCCCGCCGACGCCAGCGCCCACCCATACCCGCACCAACACTGCGACACCTACTCAGACGGGCACGCCTACTCATTCGCCCACACCCACCACCCCACCGCCGCCAACGGCAACGACCACGCCATCGCCGACCGCGACGGTCAGCAGTTGCCCGCAGGACTTCGCCCACGACAACATCAACGCCAGCTTCGCCTGCGTTTTCATCGGCCGGTGGCATCCGAGCTGCGGCAGTGACGATCTGGTTTCCAGCTTCGCCACCGACGGCGAGGTGATCGTGGCGATCTTCGTTGATCCCGAAGTGTTTTTCGGCGCCAGCGTGACCTCTGCCACCCGCGCCTCGATCGAGGGTTGGTTCACGCAGCCCGACGTGTCCGACTTCCAAGAGGTGCACGGCACCATGATGTTGAGCAACAGCAACAAGACCTTCGTGGTCGATCCCAACAGCGCACCGTTCAAGATCAGCAATTGCAGTTTCGAGCGCTACGAAGGGGCTTTTGCCGGGTTGGTGGATCTCACCGGCGCCGCCTCGTCTCCGACCGCCGAGGCGGTGCTGACAGCGTTTCGCCGCCAGCGCGCCGCCCGGAGTGAACGCGCGTACGCTGGCGCCACCACAACAGAGCAACCGGGACCAGCAAGAGGACTCCAGCCCGCCCGTACCCCGAGGCCGACAGTTGACAGCCAGTGACACCGGCAGCTGGCGGCGTTGCCGCCGCCGCCTGCCCGGCCAACCGTTCTGGCACGACGATCGCGCCATCGGCTGCGTCGATCGGCACCCGGTGGCCGAAAGCATCGCTGCCCATTACGTTGGAGAGCGCCAAGGCGTATCGCCCCGGGCTGGTCCCGGCGGTAACCTCGACCTCGCAGGTGTACAGCACCGAACCGTCGGCGATTGGGTCAAGGTCTGCGAAAGAGAAGATGATCGCGCGCATCATCTGTGTACAAGCACGACTCACACATTCAACCGGATAGGATGCAAACGCTCCCGTCTTGTCGATTGCCGGATTCACCCGGCATGCGGGCTTCCCGTGGGCGTTCATGGCGATCGCCGCGCGCTCATCGAAGGAGATGTCATTCTGCACCCCCACCACTGCACCGCCTTCGGCGTGAAGCGTGACGGCGATGGTCGCACGCCCGCCGGGCGCCACCTGGGCCGAGCCTGCCTGCAGTACGGCGAATTGCGTCCGAGCTGGCGTTGCTGTTGGCCACGGCGTCGATGCACGCGGCGTTTTGGTCGCAGTCGGTGTTCGCGTTGGCCACGGTGTGGCGCCAGCGGCGGCCGTGCAACCGCCGCTGACCAGCCCAACGGTGAGATTGCTGGGCAGGTCGGCAACGGTGATCGTACGGGCGACGGTGTGCGTCACGGTGTCGATAACAGAGACGGTTCCCTCTGCTCGGTTGGTCACGTACGCGACGTTGCCGCCGCGATCGAAGACCACATCGGCGAGGAATCCGCCGATAGGAATGGTCGCGGTGACTGCCTGGGCCGCAATGTCCAACACGACCACCGTCGCGGGCAATGCAAAGCATTCGGGCTCGCACACCCACCGCCTGTGGGACACGAGAACGTAGGCAAAGCGTCCGTCTGGGCTCACCGAAACGCCGGCGTCGTTGCCGCCGATGGGCATGGCGACGGTGTTGATCACCATGTTCGTATTCGTGTCGACCACGGCGACGGTGTTGAAGTAGTAATCGGGGTTATCTCCGGGTGCCAGCGTGACATACAGCGACTGACCGTCGGGCGTCATTGCCAAGGACCCGGCACCCAATTGGGTTTCCCCGACGTCGATCGTGGTTGCCACCCGACGCGTGCTGGTGTCGATGACCGACACCGCTCGGGATTCGGCAATTGAGACGTAGAGGAAGCGGCCGTCTGGCGTGGCGGCGATTGCACGCGGGCTTCCGGCGATCGGGATGCTGATGAGCCTCTTGGTAACGAGGTTGATGGCTACGACACCGCCGGCGTGTGGGACGTACGCGGTCGCGCCGTCCGGACTAAGGACGACGCCGTTAGCCCGGTACCCAATGGCGATGCGATCCGTGACTCGACTCGTCGCCATATCGAGGACCGCGAGTTGCCCGGCCGCTCCGCCGACCGAATCCACAACCACGTATGCGAAGCGGCCATCGGGACTGATCGCTATGCCGGCCGGCCAGTCATTGTACGGCGCAGTCCACGAACTCCCGACGTCAAACGACCTGGCAAGCAGATTTGCCGTGGGGTCGATCATGGAAAGGCTGACGCGATCAGACGCCGCAAATTGCCCGTGGGTGAGCAAGACGCACGCTTGGCCTGCCGCCGGAGTAGGCGGTTGCCCGGGTGTCGGCGTGAGGGTGTCGGTGTCAGGGGGCGCTGGGGGCGGCGGCGCGATGGCCACGCCGAATGCTCCGTCGCCGACGGCAACGTCAGCAGACACCGTGAACCGCGTGAGATCGATCAGGGCCGCCCGGCTGGTCGGGCCGCTAATCGCGATCACCGCGACGGTGCCTTCAGGGCTGACAGCAATCCGGCCGGCCAGGCCATCGTTGCGAATGGGCAGCCGACTGATCACCTTGTTCGTTGCCGTATTCATGACCAGCAGGCGTGGGAAGCCGTCGGGATAGTTCGAACCGGTGAGATAGGCGAGGCCGCCATCTGGACTCACGCCGATGCTCGCGATCACGGCATCAACCGGCACGATCGCCACCACGGCCAGTCGTTCGGTGTCGACGACGGTTACTACGGTGCCGCCGGCGACGTATGCAAAGCGACCGTCGGGACTAAGCGCCAGATCATGCGCCTGGAGAAAGATCTCGACGGAGCCTACAACCCGCCGCGTCGCACGCTCGATGATGGTGATAAACCCAATGTCACGATCGTCAACCGTCTCACTTGATGACGTGACGTACACCAGCGCCCCGTCGGGGCTGAACGCGATGCCTTCGACCTGACTAAGTACTCCATCTCGCAATTACGGTGACGTATTTTGATCATGCAATCACGCAGCTTTGGCAAGGGGACACTCCTTCGCGTGGAGTTTTTCCAGCAGACTGGCGAGGTCCTGCCGGGTGAAGGTCCACCGAAACGGCGTC
>JACQVA010000078.1 GCA_016210005.1 Deltaproteobacteria bacterium
GTGCCGTGGATTCCCGCTTTCGCGGGAATGACAAATTGCGCCGCCTTTCGGCCAGGGGCCGTCGGCCTGACAGTACACAGTACTGTCAGACTGGTGAGGATTTGCCCGGTCGGCTGCACATTACCCACAGATTTGTCGCACACCCGAAAGAGGACGAAAGCGCGGGCAATTGACCCAACCCGCAGTTGCTCCTAGTCTACGTCTCTTATGAGCAAGCAGCTGGCGGTGATCTCGGTTATCGGCAACGATCAGAAGGGCGTGGTCGCCCGCGTCTCGACTTACCTGGCGGGTGCCGGTGCCAACATCGAGGACATCGAGCAGCGCGTCGTCGAGGGGCTGTTCATTATGACCATGCTGGTCGATCTGGCCGACCTCGCGGTCTCGCTCGACGAGCTGATCCTGGGGCTCAAGCGCATCGGCGACGAAATTCACATGGAAGTGACCATCCGGCTACGCGGTGACAAGGCGCGCAAGCGGGCGGCCATCTTGGTCAGCAAAGAGGCTCACTGCCTGGAAAAACTGCTCGCCGATCGCACGGCCGGATTGATGAACGGCGACCTGGTTGCGGTGATGTCAAATCATGACTTGTTACGACCGGTCGCCGAACCGCACGGGTTGCCGTTCCACTGGCACCCCTCGGCCGACAAGGCCGCGCACGAAGCCTTCATCCTCGAACGCCTGCGCCAGTATCAGGTCGATCTCGTGGTGCTGGCGCGTTACATGCAAATCCTGTCGCCCCAATTCGTGGCGCGCTACCCCCACCGCATCATCAACATCCATCCGTCGCTGCTGCCGTACCATCCGGGTGCCAACGCCTATAAACAGGCCTGGGAGGAGGGCGTGCGGGTCTCGGGCTGCACCGCCCACTTCGTCACCGAGCAGCTCGACCAAGGGCCGGTCATCTTGCAGGACGTGTTTCACATCCGCGTCGGCGAGGATACGCTGGAAGAAGTCAAAGCCCGCGGCATGGCGCTCGAAGGCGCCGTGCTATCACAGGCGGTGCAGCTCTTCCTCAACGAACAGTTGGTGGTCAAAGACAAGAAAGTCATCTTCCGCCCCGGGCATTTTCCGTTGTGAAGTGTGCTGCCGGCGCGGCTCAGCTGTCGGAGGTGCGCGCGGCGACGACGCGCGGTCGCGGGGCGGGCTGGGCCGGAGCGCCGAACACCGAGCCGGTCACCGCCACCGTACGCTCGGCCTCTTCGAGGAACTGCACCCAGCGAATGTTGTAGTAACGCGGGTTGTCGAAATCCTCGTAGTGATATTGGCGAATGCTGATCGCCATCTCCCGGACCGCTTCTTCGATGTCGACCTTGGCATTGAAGCCGAGCCGCTGCTGGATCTTGCGGGCCGAGACGCGGTAGCTGCGCACGCCGCGGTAGCTGTAGTCGGGCACCACATCGACGCTCACGCCCATTGCGCGCAGCGCCGTGCGCACGCGTAGCGCCAGCTCCGAGATGCGCACGTTCTGGAAGGCGACGTTGAAGATCTGCCCGCCCACCAGCGCCGGCTCGGCCTCGATGCAGGCGATGTAGGCGCGCGCGGCGTCGCGCACATCGAGCAGCGGCCGCCACATCTCACCGCCGCAGTAGATCGTCATCGCACCCTTGGCCAGCGCGTCCTTGACGAAGGTGTTGACCACCAGGTCGTAACGCATGCGGGGCGAGAAGCCGTAGATCGTGCCCTTGCGCAGGATCACCGGACAGAAATCCGGCCCGGCCATCGCCAATAGCCGCTGCTCGGCCTCGTGTTTCGAGGTGGCGTAGGCCGCGCGCGGCCGCACCTCCGCGGTCTCGTCGAGCACCACGTCCCGGTCTTCATCCGTGACGCCCCGGTCGTAGATCGAGCACGACGAGGCGAACACGTAGCGCTGCACCCCGGCTTGGCGACACTGCTCGGCCAGGCGCACGGTGGCCACGGTGTTCATCTCGTGATTGGCCGTCGGGTTGTATTCGGCGGTGGGATCGTTGGAGAGTCCGGCGACGTTGACGACCGCGTCGACATCGCGGAAGGCTTCGGGCGGCAGTGCGCGCATGTCCGCCACCACCAGATCGATGCGGTCGCGGATGTCGCGGAGCCCCGCGTCGCCGAAGTACAGCCGGTCGGCCACACGCACGGCATAGCCGCGCTCCAACAGCTCGCGGGTCAGGACCGCTCCGACGTAACCCGCGCCGCCCACGATTAGAATCTGACTCACAGGTGAACCCCCTGCCGCTGCATCATAGGTGACCGATTCTATGGCGGGCCGAGCCGGCATTGCAACCGCAATTCGCGGGGCCTCGCCAAGCTTGCTCGCAGTTGCGGTCCCCATCCCAACCTTCCGCCCTTGACCGCGGGGGAGATAACCGGTTTGTTCCCCTTGTGCTCCCGTTACAATCAGCGGCGCTGTTGGCGATTGCATGTCTGGCGCTGTGCGCACTGGCCGGACGCCTGCGGTTCATCCACGACGAGTTTCCCACCCGCGGGCGGCGCGTTGCGGCGGCTGCGATGCTGGCCGGCATCCTCACGCTCGCGGTTTTCTACCCGGCCGCCGCCGGCGGCCGGCTCGCGGCCGGTGCTGCGGAAGAGCTGTGGTTTCCTGGTCTGTTCGCCGGCCACGGCCTGCTGGTGATCTTCCTCGCCGGTTGGTGGTGGTTGCGGCCAACCGGGGCACCGGAGTTTCTGGCCATGGGCTTCGAGCAACTCAGCGCCGACGTGCGCCACGGGATCGTGGTCGGCCTGGCCGGCTGGTTCATCACCATCACGGTTACCATGGCAGTGGCCGCGGCCGTGTTCGCTGCCGGCGGTACCGCCGTGCAGCCGCAGGAGATTCCCGCGGTGATGGTCTGGCTGGCGGGGTTATCGCTGGGTCACAAGCTGTTGGTGATAGGGGTGGCGATGACCGTCGAGGAGCTGTTCTTCCGCGGCTTCTTGCAGCAACGCTTCGGGCTGGCGCTTTCGAGTGTCTTGTTCACCCTGGCCCACGCCGGCTACGGCCTGCCGTTCATGATGGTGAGCGTGCTGACCATCTCGCTGCTGATCGGCCGCGCTTTGCAGCAGCGCGGCCGCCTGCTGCCGTGCATCGTGGCACACGGCGTCTTCGACGCCATTCAGCTCTTGCTCATTCTGCCCTGGGCCGTACGAATGATCGAGCGCGGGGCGTAGCCCGCTGAAGCAACGCCGGGCGGTTAGCGATCGCCCCCGCCCAGGTCCGCCGGCGCAGCGTGGATGGCGGTGAAGTGCTTGAGCAGCACCTTGCCGGGGGGAAATCCGCGTGGCTTGCTGACATCGGCGCGGTTGGCGAGGTGAACGGTGACCCGGCCGGCGCCGCGGGCTTTCGAGTAGCGGGCGGCCAGGGCCGCGGCGAAGCGCGCGGTTTCGCGCGGCAGTCGCGCCAGCCCGGCAGGATTGCGCACCAGCACGTGCGAGCCGGACTCGCTAGCCACGTGCAGCCAGAAATCGCGCGGTGCGCCGAGCTTGAAGGTGAGCAGATCGTTGTCGGCAGCGCTGCGGCCGACCAGCACGGTCAGGCCGTCCGGCGATTCAAATCGGCGCGCGACCGAGCGGCCGCGATACACCCCCGCCTCGCTATCGTTCGACGCGAGCGCGGCCTCGCCCCTACGGCCGGTCATGGTGCGCGCACCGCTGCATTCGGCGGCGGCCGGCTTCAGACCTTCTTGCGCTTCCTGCCGATGTAATCCACGAGCAGGTACTCGCCCAGACGATCGGGCCGAGTGTATAAGGCGCGGCCTTTGTTGATGCGGGTCATGCGCTCTACAAAAGCGCGCAGACTCGGACTGTCATCGAGCATGAAGGTGTTGATGGTAATGCCGCGCTTGGTGATGCGCTCGACCTCCTTCAGCGTCTCCTGCGCCGCGCGCACGCTGATGCCGCCGAACGACAACGGCCACTCGCAGTACAGCCGCCCGCGCGAGAAGTACGCCGTCGGCTGGCCGTCGGTGATCACGATCGCCTGCTGGTTGCGACTGGGGTGGCGCCTGAGCAACTCGCCCGCCAGGCGCAGGCCGTCTTGCAGGTTGGTGAATGGGTCGCCCATGTTCCAGCTCGCCTCGGGCAGATCCTTCACCTTCAACTCGACCGCGCGGGTGAAGAAGCCGACGATGGCGAAGTAGTCGCGCGGGTAGCGCGCCCGCACCAGACTCTCCAACGCCATCGCCACCTTCTTGGCGGCGGCGAAGCGCCCTTCCCAGCTCATCGACCAGCTCATGTCGAGCAAGAGCACGGTCGAGGTGCTGGTCGCGTACTGGGTTTCGAACACCTCGAAGTCATCGGGCGCCAGCGCTAGCGGGGCGCCGGCCTTGCGCGCCAGCGCTTTCTTCAGGGTGCGGACCAGATCGAGGTTGAGCGGGTCACCGTAATGATACAGCTTGGTGGCATCGGGGCGAGCGTCGGCCTGGCCGCGGTGATCGATCTGATGCGCGCCCGGGCGGTCGCGCAGCAGCCCCTGAAAAATGTCGCGCAGCGCCAGCTGGCCGAGCCGCCGCACGCCCTTGGGCGAGAGGTTGATGCGCCCTTCCTTGCCGGTAACATAGCCGGCATCGGCTAACAGCATGCGCACCTGTTTGAGCATCTGAAAGTCCTGCACCGCCCGCTGGCCGAGCAGCTGGCGCAGGTCCTCCAGCGACACCCGCTCGAAGTCGCCCTCGAAGAGCGCGGCTTCCAGCTGCTTGAGCTCCTGTAGTTGACGCATGACCTCGAGCGCTTCGTGATAGCCGAGCGACTGCGGGCCATGGAACAGATCGCCGTAGCGGCGCTGGAAATCCTCCAACTCGCGAATGTTGTCCAGCTCGTCGGCGAGACTTTCGAACTCGTTGGCCGCTTGCGGGTCTTCGAACTCGTATAGTTTCAACTTCTCGATGGCCTCGCTCAGGCGCCGCGGCAGCTGCTCCAGCAGCTCGCGCTTACCCTGCTGGGCCGGCGCGCCCGGCTCGAGCGCCTCGCGCTCCAGATCGAGGAGATCCTCGAGCCGCTGGCGCATCTCGTCCAAGGCGGAGTTGAGATTGAAGTCGCGGTAGCGCTGGCGGATGGCCTCGCGCAACTCTTCGAGGAAGTCGTCGAGACCCTGGATCTGGAGGCCTTGCAGGTCGAAGCCCTGGCGCATCATCCAGTCGAGCGCCTGCTGCACGTCGTCGGTGTAGGAGAGGTACTCGGAGAGCTTCTCGAAGACCTCGCCGGCGGACAGCTCTACCCGCTGGCTGCCGTCCCAAGCGGTGTAACGAACGGTGATCATGGCTGAGCGCCCAGCGGCTGTGGCGGGTCACCGCTCACGCCCGTGCTCCGGCGGCGCGGGTTAAGGCCGCAGAGCCACAAGCTGCAACCATCCGCCATCAGCCCGCGGCCGCTTCACGCCCGGTAGGCGTAGCGTCCGCCCTCGCGGTCCTTGTTGAGTTTCTGGTGCAAATGCAGGCCTTCGAGGATGAACTCGGTGGCGGCGGCGATGAAGCCGGGGCTCTCGACACCGCCGAGGGAGCGAATGGCTTCTTGCAGCCCCGGGATAGCGCGCAAGGCATCGAGGTATTCCGCGGCCGGCATCTTGTCGGAGACCTCCACGCCCCAGCCCTTCTCGAAGTACTCGACGATCGGCTTGAGCTTGTCGGCTTGCAGCCGCTGGTCGAACACCTTGAGAATGGCGCGGTTGAGCAGCCGGTCGATCAGCTCCTCCGCCTTGCGGTCCTCACCGGCGTATTCCAGCTCGATCTTGCCGGCGGTCGAGGCCAGGACGGCGTGCAGGTCGCTGAGGCGGGGAACGATCTCGCCTTCGTCCAAGCGCACCGCGCGCTTCTCGGCATTGCTGAGCACGCTCTCATAGTTGTTGATGCTGATGCGGACACTGACCCCGGACACCTGGTTGATCTCGTTGCACGCGCGCGCCTCGAAGGTGAGCTGGGCGATGATCTCACGGACAAACGCCGGCACCCCGAGCGTGCGCTCCTCGCGTTCGAGCGCCGGCAGCTCCTGCTCCATGATGGCGATCTCGTCGTCGAGGGTGCGCGGGTAGTGGGTGCGGATCTGGACATCGAAGCGGTCCTTGAGTGGGGTGATGATGCGGCCGCGGTTGGTGTAGTCCTCGGGGTTGGCGCTGGCGACGATGACAAGGTCGAGCGGCAGGCGGATCTTGTAGCCCTTGATCTGAACGTCCTTCTCCTCCATCAGGTTGAAGAGACCGACCTGCACCTTCTCGGTGAGGTCGGGTAACTCATTGATGGCGAAGATGCCGCGGTTGGTACGCGGCACCAGACCGTAGTGGATCGTCTCCTCGTCGGCGAGATAGCGGCCTTCGGCCACTTTGATGGGGTCGATTTCACCGATCAGATCGGCAATCGACACATCCGGGGTGGCCAGCTTCTCGGCGTAACGCCGCTCCGGGGTGATCCACTCGATCTCCAGGGCATCAGCCTGTTCGGTGACGCGCCGGCGGCACTCTTTGCAAATGGGATGGAACGGATGGTCGTTAATCTCGCAGCCCTTGATCGCCGGCACCAGTGCATCGAGGAGGGTGGTGAGACCGCGGATGATGCGCGACTTGGCTTGGCCGCGCTCGCCGAGAAAGACCATGTGATGGCCGGCCAGGATGGCGTTTTCGATTTCCGGGATGACGGTGGACTCGAAGCCGATGATGCCCGGCAGCAGCGGCTCGCGCCGGCTGAGGCGGCGCAAGAGGTTTTGCCGCATCTCCGCCCGCACACTGCGGACCGTATAGCCCGAGGCGCGCAATTCACCGACGGTCCGTGCTGTCTGCATTCCGGCCACCTTTCTCACCAAGTCCGCGCTGATTATAGGGGGGCGCGGGTGGGCGAGCAACACGACACGCACTGGCGCCAAGCCGGGAACCTCCCGGGGAGCTCGCTTCCCGCTGGCGTTGGCGCCGCCGGCACGCTAACAATGCCGGCGATGTCGTCAGCCGCCCCCGCAATCGCCCGCCCCGCCGCTACCGTGGTGTTGCTCCGCGATGGCCAGCGGGGCTGTGAGGTCTTACTGGTGCGCCGTAACGTCGAACTAGCATTTCATGGCGGGGCCTGGGTCTTCCCGGGCGGACGCATCGATGCGCAGGATTATCCGCCGGGCAGTGACGACGTGCTGGCCGCGGCGCGCAATGCCGCGGTGCGCGAGGCGCGCGAGGAAGCGGCGGTGGTAATCGACGGCCAAAGCCTGGTACTGGTCTCACGCTGGATCACGCCCGATATTCTCCCCAAACGTTTTGACACCTGGTTCTTCGCCGCGCCCGCTGCCCACGATACCGTGCAGGTCGACGGCAACGAGATCCACGCCCATCGCTGGCTGCGCGCGGACGAGGCTCTCGCCGCGCAGCGGACCGGCGAAATCGATCTGCCGCCACCCACATTCGTAACGCTGCTGGGGCTGTCCGCGCACCGCACGGCGAGCGCAGCGCTGGCGGCCGTGGCACGCGGCCCGGTGCAGACCTTCTTCCCCCGCCCGCATCCAATCCCCGGCGGCGCCTGCACCCTGTATGACGGGGATGCCGGCTACGAAAGCGGTGACCCGGCTGCGCCCGGCCCGCGGCATCGCTTGCTGATGATCGCCGGCGGCTGGCAGTACGAGCGCAGCAGCTAGCACACCGGCCGGCTGAGCGCTGGTTGACTTGCAGGCACCCCATGACTACAAGCGGCCGTGCAAGCGGGCGGGATGAATTTGATTGTCGGTGGCGGATATTTCTGTGCACTCGCCGGCTGCGCACGGCCGTCGTTGGGCGGAGGGCCGAGGCTAAGTTCGTATAGCAAAGGAGACGTTATGGACGACTGGCTTGAGGGACGGCGGCGGGAAGAAGAAGACGAAGAGATCGATGAAGAAGAAGATGATGTCGACGAGGACGATGAAGACGATTGGGATGATGACGACGAGGATGAAGAAGACGAGGAGGGGTGGGACGTTCGCGGCTGAGGCTTGACTCCGATCCATGCGCGCGGTGGTACAGCGCGTGCGCGAGGCCGCCGTGGCGGTCGCAGGCCGACAAGTAGCGGCAATCGGCCCCGGCCTGCTGGTGCTCGTCGGTGTCGGCACCGGCGACGAGCCGGCCGACGCTACCTGGCTGGCTGACAAACTCGCCCATCTGCGTATCTTCGAGAACACCGAAGGGAAGTTCGATCGTTCAGTCAACGACGTTGGCGGCGCCATCTTGCTGGTGTCGCAGTTCACGCTCTACGGTGACACCCGCAAAGGCCGCCGGCCGTCGTTTAGTGCTGCGGCTCATCCGGAGCAGGCGGCGCCTTTGTGTGAGGCAGTGGCCGAGCAGCTGCGCCGGCAAGGCGTGCCGGTAGCCGTCGGCCAGTTCGGTGCGCACATGCAGGTGGCACTGGTCAACGATGGACCGGTGACGCTGTGGCTCGACAGCGAAGCGCGCCGGCTGCATGCCGACTGCTAACATCTGTGCACCATCGAGGTGTCGTGGATTCCGTCACTGGCGATCTTCCCAACGCGGCGCCGGCGCCGATCATGGCGGCGGCCCTGCGCGCCCGCCTGGCCGACAGCGCGGGCCGGGTGTTCTTGCACTTCGAGGACTTCACCTGGACGTACGCCGAGGCCTTTCGCCAGGCGTGCCGCTACGCCAACCTGTTCTTGCGGCTGCGGCGGGCGGGCCGCCCCTTTCATGTCGGCGTGTTGATGGACAATCTGCCGGCGTTGGTGTTCTCCGAGTTGGGTTGCGCGCTCTCGGGCGCGGCGCTGGTTGGGCTGAACCCGACACGCACCGGCCCCGCCTTGGCGCGCGACATCGCGTACGCCGATTGCCAGATTGTCGTGGTCGAGGGGCGCTATGCGGCGCAGCTGCAAGCCGCGTTGGACAGCGATCCGGCCATCCAGGTGAGTGTACTAATAACCACGGGTAGTGAGGAGACGGCCGCTGGTTGGTCGTGCTTGGAAACCGAGTTGGAAACCGTGCCAGCGACGGATCCGGCGGTGACGGTCGAGCCCAGCGATCTGCTCTTGATCGTTTTCACCTCCGGTACCACCAAGGCGCCCAAGGGGGTGATCAACACGCACGGGCGCCTGATGCTGCTGGGCTGGGGCGCCTCGATGTATATGTGCCACTTCACCCCGGCCGACATCGTCTACTCCGCCATGCCGCTGTTCCACGCCAACGCGCAAGTCCTGGCACTGGCGCCGGCGCTCTCGGCCGGCGGCGGTATCGCGCTGGCGCGCCGCTTCAGCAAGAGCCACTTCCTGTCGGACATCCGGCGCTACCGGGCCACCCTGTTCAACTACGTCGGCAGTCCGTTCGCTTTCATCATGGATACCCCGGCGCGAGCCGACGACGCCGACACCCCGCTGCGGCTCGCTTACGGCAACGAGGCCCCGCGCCAATACATCGAGGCCTTCAAGCAGCGCTTCGGCTGCGAGGTGATCGACGGCTACGGCGCCAGCGAGGTGGGCGTGGGCTTCTCGCGCGGCCCCGCTGATCCACCGCGCAGCTTGGGGCGCGCCGAAGGAGTGAAGATCCTCGACGAACAGGGGGCCGAGTGCCCGCCGGCTCGATTTGACGCCGCCGGCCGCTTGCTCAACCCCGGCGAAGCCGTCGGCGAGATCGTCAACACCGCCGGCACCTTCATGTTCGAGGGCTACTACAAGGATGAAGAGTCCACCCGCGAGCGTACCCGTCACGGCTGGTTTCATACCGGTGATCTTGGTTACATGGATGCCGGCGGCTTCATCTACTTCGCCGGCCGTGACGCCGAGTGGCTGCGGGTGGGGGGCGAGAACTTCCTCGCCCGGCCGCTCGAGGAGATCCTCAGCCGTTACCCCGAGGTGATGCTGGCCAGCGTCTACGGCGTGCCCGATCCGGAGGCCGGCGATCAGGTGATGGCCACCATCAAGCTGGCGAGCGGGGCGGCGTTCGACCCCGCGGCCTTCGCTGCTTTCATCGACCGCGCCCCCGATCTGCCGCCGCGCTGGCGCCCGCTGTTCGTGCGGGTGGCAGCAGAAGTGGCCGCCACGCACACCAACAAGGTGCTCAAGCGCGTGCTCAAAGGCGAGAAGTTCCTCATCGACCGCATCGCTGACCCCGTCTACTGGCGCCCGCGCGGGGCCAGCGCATTTCGTCGCTTCGAGCCCGAGGATCTGGCCGCGCTGCGCGCCCGCTTCGCGCGCGCCGGCCATGCCGACCGGCTGGAGGACTGAGCGCCCGCAGGTGCGGTGTCGCCGCAGCAGACCTGTGTTGACTACGGCCGGATGCCGGTATGGCGCGCCGGTTGTGCTGCCTCGGCGCTGCGGCCAGCGGCCAAGCGCAACCCGCGCAGCAGCACGTCGCGTAGCTCGCGCGGATCGATGACTTCGTCGTAACCCATGGTGTCGGCGGCAGCGTATGGGCCGCCGCCTTCGGCAGCCGCCAGTTGTTGCTGCGTGTCCTCTTCGAGGCCGGCCGCGGCGCCACCGCCGGCAGCCGGCATCGCGCCGAGGTGTGCAGTCGGAAAAGCCAGCGTCAGTGTTTGCCGGTCGAATGGGTTCATCGCCATTACCGAGCTGCCGAAGCCATAAGCCTTGCGGATTATCGGTCCTATTTGCCGCGCAGGCGCGCGTCTGGTGAGCCGCCGGCAATCGCCAGCGCGCGCTGGGCCAGCGGGGCGGCGGCGCGTACCATACCTTCGAAGCCCTCGCCCAAGGTCTTACCCATCAAGAAGCGCGCGTAGATGCCTTCGCTGATAACCGCCAGTTTGTAGAGCGCAAGGACCTGGTAGAAGTCGATCGTCTCGAGGTTGCGCCCGCTGCGCTTGGCGTACTCGGCGGTGATTTGGGCGCGGGTGAAGAAGCCCTCCTGGGCAGTAAAGGCGGACATCGCACCGATGCCGCCGGCCGAGTTCGGATCACCGGCCTCGGCCCAGTAGATCAGCGTGTAACCGAGATCTGCTAGTGGATCACCAATGGTGGCCATTTCCCAGTCGAAAACGGCGACGACTCGGCCGGGGTCGTTGTCCGCTAGGGCGAGGTTGCCGAGCCGGTAGTCGCCGTGGACGATGGTGGGCGGCGGTGACGGCGGCAGGGCGGCATTGAGGCGGCGGATCAGCTCGTCGATCTCCGGTAGCTCGCCGGTCTTGGAGCGCTCCCACTGCTGCGACCAGCGCCGTACTTGTCGTTCCAAGTAGCCCTCGGGACGACCGAAGTCTTGCAGCCCGACGGCGCGGTAGTCGACCGCATGCAGTTGCACCAGGGTTTCGACCAGTGCCTCGCTGATGCGGCGGCGCTCAGCCGGGGTCTCAGCGTATCCGGCCGGGATGTCGCTCGCGAGGACGACGCCGGGGCAGTAGGTCATGACGTAGAAGGGCATCTGGTTGACGGCGGGGTCTTCGCACAGTGCGATCGGCCGTGGCGCCGGCACGGCGCTGCCGTTCAAGGCCGAGAGCACGCGATACTCGCGCGCCATGTCGTGGGCCGTCGGCAGCACGTGGCCGAGCGGCGGCCGGCGCAGCACCCACTGCCGGCCATTGCCACTCACCAGGTACGTGAGATTCGAGCGCCCGCCTCTGATCAGCGTGAAGCTCAGCGCACAATCGCCGCCGGGTACATGGGCGCGAAAGAAATGCGCGACGCGCTCGTGCTGGATACCCGCGATTTCACTCATCGCGCGGCGCACTGTTCCACGCCCGCCAGCTGCGGGCAAGCAGCCGATTGACAAACGCGCGGCGTCGATTTCATAGTGTCGGTGGTGCGCCGCCCGACCAGCCATTCTCCGGTTCAGCTCGTGCCTTCCGCCAGTGCCGAAGCCGAGCGCCTGCGCCTGGAGCTGAAGCGCAAGCAGGAGCTGTTCGACACGCTCATGGAGGCCTCTTATGACGGCCTATGCCTGATAGCCGCCGACGGCACTTTCTTGGAGATGAATGCCGCCTTCGAGCGCATCACCGGGCTCAAGCGCCAGGACTGGATCGGCCGCACCCTCGAGCAGATGCGCACCGCTCCCGGCATCACCCGCAACTCAGCCGCGCTGCAGGTGCTCAGCGGCTCATACCCCGCCACCACGCTGGTCAACATCCGCGGTGGCGAGATGATCTTGGTGACGGCGAGCCCACACTTCAACGAGCAGGGCGAACTGCTCAATATTATTCTCAACGTCCGCAACATCACCCAGCTCAATTATCTCAAGTACCAGCTCGAGCAGCGCCGCGGGCAGGCCAAGCTCTCCGAGATGGAGGAGCTGAGCAGCGCCTATCTGCGCGACAAGATCCGCAGCGCCGGCCTGGGCGAGTTCGTCATCAACAGCCCGTTGATGGCCAAGGTGGTCTCCACCGTGGTGCAGATCGCCGACTTCGATTTCACCGTATTGCTCGAGGGCGAGACCGGCGTGGGCAAAGGCGTGATGGCCCAGCTGATCCACCGGCTGAGCCGGCGCGCGCCGCAGCCGTTCGTCGAGGTCAACTGCGCCGCGATCCCGGAGAACTTGGTCGAGTCGGAGCTGTTCGGCTATGAAGCCGGCGCCTTCACCGGCTCGCTGCGCACGGGCAAGAAGGGCTATTTCGAGGCCGCCAGCGGCGGTACCATCTTCCTCGACGAGGTCAGTGAGCTGCCGCGGGCGGTGCAGGCCAAGCTGCTCAAGGTGCTCGACAACAAGCTGGTGACGCGCTTGGGTTCGACCACGCCGCAGCGCCTCGACGTGCGGGTGATTGCTGCCACCAACCAGAACCTGCGCGAGTTGGTGAAGCAGGGCCTCTTTCGCGCCGATTTGCTCTACCGCCTCGAGTTCGTGCCGATCTTCATCCCGCCGCTGCGCGAGCGGCGTGAGGACATCAAGGCCTTGGCCTACCTCTTTCTCGAACAGTTCAACCGCGAGTTCGGCATGGACAAGGTGCTGGCGTCAGAGACCTTGGCTCGCCTCGGCCAGGCCGATCTTGGCGGCAACGTGCGCGAGCTGAAGAACCTGCTGGCGCGCCTGGTACTCGCTTGTGAGGAGAAAGAGATCCAGCCGCGCCACCTGCTAGCCGAGCTGGAGCGCCGGGCAGAACCGATTGCCGCTGCCGGCCCCAACACCGTGCGTGAGCCCAGCGCCGCGCCGGATGACAGCCGGCCGATCAAGGCCCGCATGGAGGACGCTGAACGGGACATCCTTACCCGCTGCGTGGCCGAGTGTAAGTCCACTTACGAAATCGCCGCGCGTCTGGGCATGAACCAGTCTTCCGTGGTGCGCAAGCTGAAGAAGTACGGTCTGCGCTGCGCCAACCGCCGCTAGCGGAACGCTTCGCCGGCAGTAGCGGCCGTGCGGGCGGCGCCGCCCTGATTGCGTAGCCGCGGCAGCGTGATCGTAAAGGTGGAGCCTTGGTCTACCACGCTGCTCGCCGAGACCCGGCCGCCGTTAGCTTCAACCAGGCTGCGAACGATGAACAGCCCCAGCCCGGCGCTGTCGATGCGCTCGCTGCCTTTGACGCGGCGGTACTTGTCGAAGACGTGCGGCAGCTCGTCGCTGCTGATACCGGGGCCGCTATCACGCACGCGCAACTCGACGCGGTCGCCCTGAGCCGCCGCCTCGAGCGTGACGGTGCCCCCGGCGGGAGTGTACTTGAGAGCGTTGCCGATGAGATTGCCGAGGGCCCGCTCCAACTGGGCGCGGTCGGCGCTGACGAACATCGCCCCGGCCTGGATGCCTTGCGCGAGCGTGATCTGATGGTAGATGGCGGCGGCGCGGAACTGGCGCACGGCGTCGGCGACCAGGAGATCGATGGCGACCGGCTCGCGTCTGAGTTCGAGCGTGCCGGCTTCGATGGTGGCACTGAGCAGAAAGTCGGTGACCAGATGTTCAATCGTCGCCCCGGCGCGCTCGATGTCGCTGACGCACTCGGCCTCTGCGGGTGACAGCGGCGACTCGGCGAGAATCGAGGCGAAGCCGCGGATCGCCGTCAGCGGATTCTTGATGTCGTGTGTCAGCATGGCAGCGAAGTCACGCCGGGCGCGGTCGAGCGCCTTGCGCTCACTGATGTCGCGGAATGAGGCGACGTAAGCCCGCACCGAGCCGTCGGCATTGCACACCGCGGTCAGCGTCAGACTGACGTCGGCCGGCCGGCCGTCGCGTTGCCGGCAGACGGTCTCGACGTCGACCACCGCTTGCCCGCGCCATGCCCGCTCCATCAGTTGCGCGAACTCCGCTTCGCACTCACAGGCCACCTTCGGCAGCAGCTTGCCGGCGGCCTCCGCCGCTTGCCAGCCGAAGAGATGCGCGGCGGCGGTGTTCCAGAAACGCACCCGTCCATCACCGTCAGTTACCGTGAGGGCGTCGGCGGAGGTGCGCATCGCGGTCATGAGCAAGTCCACTTCCTCGCGCAGCCGGGCTTCTTCACGCCGCCAGGCGAGCCGCTCGGCGCAGCGGCTGATCAATGCCGGCAGCCCGTCGAGGAAATCGAGGTCCGGCCGCTTGACGACGTAGTCCCAAGCGCCGAGTTTAAGCGTCTCGGTGGCGGAGACGGCGCTGTCAGCACCGGTGAGCATGACGATGGCGAGGTCAGGCCGTTGCGCCAGCAACTCACCGATGACCGAGGCGCCGTCGGCGTCAGGAAGACCGCGGTCGAGCAGCACCATATCAACGGGCTGCTCAGCCACGTGGGCGCGGCACTGCGCCGCCGAGGCGGCGGTGGCCACGCTCCAACCCGCAATCTCAGCCAGCCGGTCGGCCACCAGCAGGCTCATGCCCGGGTCGTCTTCCACGACCAGGATGTGCAGCACGGTGCTCATAGGAATCAGCTGGCTCGGTCGGTGACCTCGATGATCTGAATGAACATGCCGAGCGTGCGCACCTTCTGATGCAGGCTCTCGAAGTCAACCGGCTTGACCACGTAGGCGTTGGCGCCGAGCTTGTAGCAGCGCTCGATCTCGCGCGGTGAGTCGGTTGAAGTGAGCATGATCACCGGAACGTGTTTCAACGGCGCGCTCGACTTGATGCGTTCGAGCACCTCGAAGCCATCGAGCCCGGGCATTGAGACATCGAGCAACACCAGGCCGGGGCAGCGGCGGGTGCCGCCCGCGGCCTCGCTCAGCCACCGCCAGCCCTCGTCACCGTCGCGGGCGCGTTCAAAGCGGTTACGCAAGCCGGCGTCTTGCAAGCTCTCTTCGACCAGCAAGGCGTGACCGTCATCGTCATCGATGAGCAGAATGTCGACACAGCGTTCGATTGCCATCTTTGGTCTCCTAGCTCAGGCGGTTGCTGCTCTTGCGCTGCTCGCGGGTGATCCGGGGGCAGCAGCCATCTTCTCGTCCGCGGGGCGTGGCAGTGTGAAATAGAAAGTGGTGCCGACCTCGGGCGTTGACTCGACCCAGATGCGGCCACCATGGTGATTGACGATGGCGCGCACGACTGCCAGGCCAATACCTTCGCCGGCGCTGGCGCTCGGGTTGAGGCGGGCAAACATGCGGAACACCTTCTCTTGGTCCTTGGGGGCGATGCCGGGGCCGGAATCCTGCACGGCGAAGCGATAGCGATCGTCGCTGACGCTGACATAGATGCTGATCCGCTTCAGTGGCCGCTGACCCATGTACTTGATGGCGTTATCGATCAGGTTGGTGAATACCTGGTTGAGCTGCAACGGGTCCGCGAGCACCGGCGGCAGGGTGCCGACGGTGGTCTCGATGCCGCGTTCTTCGAGCTGGAAGCGGCAGGCGCCGAGAACGTCGTGCACCAAGGCCTCGGTGTTGACCCATTGGTACTGGCTTGGCCGGGTACTCACGCGGGCGATCTCGAGCAGCCGGGCGATCAGTTGATCGATCTTGCCGGTGCCTAGATTCACGAACTTGAGCGACTCGTTCATGCGCTGCAGCTGCTTGACACAATCGCCCTGTTTGGCCGGATCGGCGAGCGACGTTTCCAGGGTCGTCATGCTGCTCTGCAAGCGTTTCCCAAACCCCTGGATGTTGATCAGTGGAGCGCGCAGGTCGTGCGACAGCACGTATAAGAAGTCGTCGGTTTCACGCTGACGTTCGACCAGCCCTTCGTTGGCGCTGGCCAGGCGGGCGGCGGTGTGCTCGAGCTGGTGATTACGCTGCGCCAACTCGGCGCGGGCATCTTTGACGGCCGCGGTCATGCGATTGAAGGCGTTGGCCAGAATGCGCGTCTCACGGCCGCCTTGGACCGGCACGCGTTCGCCCCATTCACCCTCTGCCAGGCGGTGAGCGGCCTCGACGACGTGCTCGATTGGGCGGCCGATAGACCGGCCCAAGATCGTGGTCAGCCCGGCCAGCAGTGCAATCGCCAGCAGGCTGATCGCGGCGACAACCGCATAGACCCGCCGGCGCGCTTGTTCCGCGTCTTGCAGCCGGGTGCGAATCTCTCCCTCCTTGTGGCTGACCATGGCCGCAATCGTGGCCGTGATCCGGCGCATGCGGGTTTCGTCTTTGCCGAGCTGGAACCAGGCATTGGCATCGTCACCGGCGGGCAGCATCGAGCCCAGCCGGCGTTCCCACTCGGTGAAGAAGTCGTTGGCGTCGTCCTCGACCCGAGCGAGTTGCTCGATCAGAGACGGATCGTTACGCAGCGCGTTGGCGGCAGCGGTGATAGCCTCAGGCCACTGCTTGCGCGCCTGCTGGTAGCTGTCGAGAAACAGGCTGTCGCCGCTGATTGCGTACGCACGGGTAGCGAGCTGCATGTCGGAGAGCAGTTTGACCACCCGGCTGCCGTGCTGGATGGTCTCGAAGGTAGCTGCCACTGCCAGCGTGGCCTGATTCAACTGCGCTATGCGCGAGGCCAGAACCACCAGCGCCGCCAGCGTCGGTAGCACTGCCGCCAGGGCTACGGCGGCGATGCGCGTGCGGATCGAAGACCCGCGCAACCAGGCCGTGAGCCGCTGCCGAGAGAAGGAGCGGCCCGAAGCGCATACCACGGCACTAGGCGTTGCCGGCGCAAACATGCGGTCCTTCGTGAGCAACCGCCATGCCCCATGGCATCCCGCTGTGCTAGCGCCGACATACCCCACCTCAGCCAAATCCGGCCGTGCAAATTTGTCGAGTTGGGGGAAATCGGCAACCGGATGACTTCTTTGCCGGCTGGCCGAATGGGCAGGGGGAGGGCCGTGGAGCCTAGGAATTGAAGCCGAGGCGCTTGGATAGTTCGCCCGCGGCCTTGGCCACCAGCGGCCCGACTTCCTTCTGAATGCGCTCTTCGGATAGACGATAGCTGGGCGCTGCGATCGCCACGCTGCCGACCACCATACGGGTGTAGTCGCGCACCGGGGCGGCCACTGAAGTGGCGTCGGCGACGTATTCGCCCGTATCCACGGCGTAACCCTGCGCCGCCGCCTGCTTGAGCTGCTGCACCAGCGCCGGGCGCTCGGTGATGGTTCGCTCGGTGAACTTGGAGAGGTCATCCGGCAGCAGCTCGCGCAACTCCTCCTCGGAGCAGAAGGCGAGATACACCTTCCCGACGGCGGTGCAGTGCAAGGGCAGCGCTTCGCCGACGCGCGAGACCATCCTCACCGGTTGATCCGATTCGACCGCGTCCAGCGGCACCGCCGCACCCCGTCGCAACACCGCCACCAGCGCGGTCTCACGCGCCTTGCGCGCGGCGTGTTCTAAGATCGGCCGGGCCTGGCGCAACAAACCGACCTGGCCGACGTAGTTCTGGCCCAGCTGCAAGCAGCGGATGCCCAGCCGATAGTTGTCGGTGGCCTTGTTCTGCTCGATGTACCCGCGCGCCTCCAGCGTGGCCAGGAGCCGAAAGACGTTGTTCTTGTGCAGCTTGAGCCGCTTGCTCAGCTCGGTGACGCCAAGCTCGTCGCGCTCGCCGTTGAACTGCTCGATCACATCGAGCGCGTGAGAGACCGATTGAATGGTGTAGTTTGTCTTCTCGCGTCGCACTGGATCACCCTCGAAAAGCCGTTTTACGTAAATACAACCGGGCGCGAAGTCAAACCCCGCCCCGGCGATGCCCGCCCCGGGCTTGCAAGCAACCTCTGCTCTGCCTATACGGGTACACCTCGCAAGAGAGAGGTAACTTGTGGAAATCACGTCGATAACAGCACGATCACCGAGGCCGGTCGCGCCCGCGATGGGGGCCGTGGAAATCGTCAATCGGGACGGCGCGGCAGCGCTGGTACTGAGCTGCGAGCACGGCGCGTGCGCCGTTCCGGCCGAGTACGACAACCTCGGCCTCGAGGAAGAGCAGCTGCGCGAGCACATTGGCTGGGACATCGGCGCGCGGGCGCTCAGCCTGGCTTTGGCGGCGCAGCTGGACGTGCCAGCGGTACTGGCCGGCGTGTCGCGTCTGGTGATCGACTGCAATCGTGCTCTCGATGACCACGATCTGATCGCAGCCGAGAGTCACGGCGTGCCGATTCCCGGCAATGCGGCGGTGGACGCGGCGGAACGGCAACTCCGCGTTCGCGACTTCTATCAGCCGTACCACGACGCGGTCGACGAGGTGCTGGCCGCGCGGCCGGGAGCGTTCTTGTTCAGCGTGCACAGTTTCACGCCGCTGCTGAACGGCCGCGAGCGCCGCTTCGATGCGGGCGTGCTGTTCGACCTGCACGCGGCCGCGGCCGAGCGGCTCGGGCGCGAGTTGTCCGGCAGCGGCTTCCGCGTGCGCTACAACCAGCCGTACTCGGGGCTCGATGGGCTGATCTTCAGCGCCCGCAGCCACGGCCAGCGCCACGGCCTGCGTTATCTCGAGCTGGAGCTGAACAACGCCCTGCTGCGAAGTGAGGCCGCCGTGCATTCAGTGGCGACGCGGGTGGCTACAGCTCTGCGAAGCCTTGTGTCGGAGGGATCATGCGCATAATTTTGATCGGCCAAGCGGCCTTCGCGGAAAAGGTGCTTGATGGTGTGCGCAAAGACGGTCACCAGGTAGCCGCGGTCTACTGCCCGCCCGATACCGGTGCCAAACCCGATCCGGTGAAAGCCCGCGCCCTGGCGCTCGATATCCCCGTGCGCCAGCACCAGTCGCTCAAGCGGGCCGAAGTGCGGCGCGAGTTTCAGGAGCTCGCTGCCGATCTGGCGGTGTTGGCTTACGTGACGCAGATCGTACCGCAGAGCGTCTTCGAAGTTCCTCGCTTGGGCAGCATCTGCTTCCATCCCTCGTTGCTGCCGCGATACCGCGGCGGCAGCGCGATTGCGTGGCAGATTATCAAGGGTGAGACTCAGTCCGGTGTGTCGGTCTTCTGGGTTGACGCGGGCATCGATACCGGCCCGATCCTGTTGCAGAAGACGGCGGCGATCGATCCTGACGACACCGCCGGCTCGCTGTACTTCAACCAGCTGTTCGCCGTCGGTGTCGAGGCGGTGATGGAATCGGTGCAACTGATCGCCGCCGGCAGCGCGCCGCGCGTGGCGCAGGACGAAAGCCTGGCAACCTACGACCCGCTCTGCCGTGACGAGCACGCGGCGATCGACTGGGCGCGCCCGCTGCGCCAAGTGTACAACCTGATCCGCGGCTGTGACCCGCAGCCCGGCGCGTACACGCTGTTCAACGGCCACAAGCTCCGCCTCTACGATGCCCGGTGTGTGGCCGGCACCTTTCGCCCGGGGGTGGTCGAGGCGGTGACAGCCGAGGGCGTGCTCATCGGCGCCGACGGTGGTGGGATTCGGGCCAAGCGCGTGCGCTGCGGCGATCAGAAACTTGCGGCCGCGGCCTTTGCCGCCGAAAACGGCCTCAGCGTCGGGACGCGGCTGGGGTAAGGCGTGGGCGACGAAACCGGTTGTTACAACGCCAGGGTCCAGACGCGGGCGGCTTCCCAGACGCGCTCTTGGACCTCGGGCCACGCTTGCCACAGCTCGGCACCGAGCACCGAGCGCAGCCGCTCGGCGGAATAGAAGATCAACAAGCCGCAATCGTAGCGCCAGCCGCGGGAGACGTCACCGCCGGTAGCCGCGTACATCGCCGTGCGATAGATCCCGCTGGCCAGATCCGCGCCGGCATCGCCGTAGATCACCTCGCCGGCGGCACCGAAGGGCAAGGGCAGCTGCAGGCGGAAATCGGGCGCAGGCGCTTTGGTCGGCGCGCTGAAGACCCGCGACTGGTCCGCCACCTCGGGCGCGGCTTCGCGCAGCCTCGCGAAGGTCCTGTCAATCGCCGGTTTGGCCAGTCCGAGGGCGGTCTCGTGTTGTGTCGGCCCGCGTTCCTCGCCGCCGTAACGGAAACACATGAAGGGGTCGGCGCGAATCTCGCGCTTGGCGCACCAGGCGAGCAGTGCCTCATCGATTTTGCCGAAGAGCAACTTGCGAAACGCCGCGTCGCGGTTGAAGCGTTTGCGTTGAGCGCGCGCCTCGTCCGCGGCCTTCTCCAGAATCATACGCACACATTGCTTGTCGGCCATGACCTCGTCAGCCGCCAGGCTGCGCTCGAGGAAGTTGAAGAAAGCCCGTGCGGTTTCGCGCTTGGTATCGAGATGGCTCGCCATGGCTGGGCGTGCCCGTCTCACTGCCGCGCCGGCGCTGCCGCGGCGCCGGCCGGGGTTGGTGGCGGCAGCTCCCGCGTGAGCGATGCGCTGTTTGAGGGCTCGCTGTAGTAACCGTCGTCGGTGAAAGCGATGATCCGGTAGGTGTACGTGCTACCGATTGCCGGCTCGCGATCGAGGTAACGGAAGCTGCGCGTCTGGCGGAAGCGCTCGCGATCCGCCAGTTGCACCGTGGTCAGCGGCTGGAAGCTCGATGCCCGATCGAGCGCCGCACGTTCGATGACGAAGCCACCCAAGTTGGCCAGGGTCGTACCGTCGGCGTGCCGGCGCGGCCGACTCCACACCAGCACGACGCCGTCGGTGCCGTTGGTGGCTTGTAGGTCGGTAATCGCCCGCGGCGCCACGAACTCAGGTGGTTTGGGCGGCGCCTTGCGGCCGCAGGCCGCCAGCGCCAGCGCCACCAACGGGATGATCGTCCACCGCGCCGTCATGTCGCAGCTCACGGCCGCTTCTTGTTGAGCTCGCGCCTGACGTTACGCATGGAGGTGCCGCCGCGGGCGCGGCGGCGGTCGACGGCGGCGGCCAGCGTCAGCCAGCGGCGCACGTCGGGAGCGAATTCGGGGGCAAAGCGACGCAGCTCGGCGACCTCGAGTTGCTCCAGCGTCTGGCCGCTCTCCAGGCAGTGGCGCACCACCGCGCCCACCACGCCGTGGGCGTCGCGGAACGGTACGCCTTTGGTAACGAGGTAGTCCGCCAACTCGGTGGCGAGGGTGAAGCCCGCCTGGGCCGCTCGCTGCATGCGCTCGGCGTTGATTTGCAGATGTGGCACCATGGCGGTGAAAATCTTCAAGCTCCCGCTGAGGGTGTCGAAACTATCGAAGACCGCTTCCTTGTCCTCTTGCAGATCACGGTTGTACGACAGCGGCAACCCCTTCATCACCGTCAGTAAGGCCATCAGATTGCCATAGAGGCGGCCGGTCTTGCCGCGCACCAACTCGGCGACATCGGGGTTCTTCTTTTGCGGCATCATCGAGCTGCCGGTGGCGAAGCGATCCGGCAACTCGATGAAGCCAAACTCCTGCGAGGCCCACAGCACGATCTCCTCCGCCAGGCGGCTCAGATGCATGCCGAGCAGGGCTGCGGCGGCGAGGAACTCGAGCGCGAAATCGCGGTCGCTGACCGCGTCGAGGCTGTTGGCACTGACTTCGGAGAAACCGAGTTCGCGCGCCACGAAGGCACGGTCGATCGGGAAGGTGGTGCCGGCGAGCGCACCCGAGCCGAGCGGCAGCACGTCGACGTGGGCGTAACAAGCGGCAAAGCGCTCGCGGTCGCGCTGCAACATCTCGACGTAGGCGAGCAAGTGATGCGCGAAGAGCACCGGCTGCGCCGGTTGCAGGTGGGTGTAGCCGGGCATGATCACGCCGAGGTGGCGGTTTGCCAGCTCCCGCAGCGCCTCTTGCAGGCCGCGCTGCTCGGCATTGAGCAACGTGATCGCGTCCTTCAGATAGAGGCGGAAGCTGGTGGCCACTTGATCGTTGCGGCTACGCGCGGTGTGCAGCTTGCCGCCGAGCGGGCCGAGCTTTTCGATCAAGCGGCGCTCGATCGCCATGTGGATGTCTTCGTCGCTGGCGGCCAGCGCCATGCGGCCGGCCAGCAATTCCCCACGGATTTCTGCCAGTGCCTTGACGATGCGCGCCGCCTCACGCGGCTTGATGATGCGCTGGCGCCCGAGCATACGGCAGTGGGCGATGCTGCCTTGGAGATCATGAAACGCCAGCCGGCGGTCCACCGGTAGTGAACTGCTGAAGGCATCGACGAGTTGGTCCGTCGGCTCGCTCATGCGCCCGGCCCACGCCTTGTGGCCGACTTGCGGCGGTGAATTCGCCCGCCGCCTGGCGGCCGCTGCCCGACCCGTATTGGCCTTAGTCATCGGCGCGGCACCTTAGCCGAAAGCGGCGGCGAAGGAAATTGAACCCGGCCACCGGCTACGGTACTTCGGGATCGAACATCGGGGTCCAGTTGCCGAGCGCGAGCGCGCCGTCGGCGATCAACGTGGCGCCGTTGATGTAGCGAGCGGCCGGCGAACAAAGGAAGAGCACCACCGCCGCCACCTCCTCGGGTTGCGCCAGGCGATGGGTGGGGATGTCGCGCACCGCGTCGCTCTCGTAGTCGCTCTGCTCGGCGCGGCTGAACTCTTCTTCGCGTACGCCGTGGGTGGAAACCGTGCCCGGCGCCAGGGCGTTGATCGTCACCCCGTGGCGCGCCCAGTAGAAGGCCAAGGACTTCGTCAGGTTCACCACCCCGGCGCGCGCCGCACCAGAGTGGGCGAAGTAGGCCGCGCCGCGCTCGAAGGAGTAGATGTGCACGATGTTCACGATCGCGCCCGCCCCCCGCGCCACCATGTGCGGGCCCACCCGGCTGCACAGGTTCCAGGTGCCGTTGAGGTTGAGATCAATGACCGAGCGCCAGCCGCGATCGCTGATCTCGCTCGGGCGTGCCGGAAACTGCCCGCCGGCGTTGTTCACCAGGCAGTCGATGGCGCCAAAACGATCGAGTGCCTGTCGCACCAACCTATCGACCTGCTCGGTCTCGCGAATATTGGTCGGCAGCGCCAAGCACGGGCCGCCGAGGGCGCGAATCTCGTCGGCAGTCGGATTGAGGTTCTCCGGCTTGCGACTAGCGATGACGACGTTCGCGCCCAGGCGGGCGAAGCCGAGCGCGATCGCCTTTCCAATACCGCGCCCCCCGCCGGTGACCAGCGCGGTCTGACCGCGAAAGAGCCCGGCGCAGAAGGTGTCAATCGGGTCTGCTGCAGTACGCATGACGGCGCAGTGTAGGAGAGCGGCCGGGCCGCGGTCAATCAGCGGAAGGTGAGCTGAAAACTACGCGGACCCGGGCCGTATCGATCATGGCCTCCATCAAGGACCGGCCACCGCGCCCGCCTGGGCGTGTCCGCCATTCCCGCTTTCCAGGCCTGACCACCGGGGCCGGCCTATCATGGCGACCTCAGCCGTCCTTGACCGGAAGCGAGCCGATGAAGTCCATCTTGCCGAGATCGACGCCGTTGTGGCGAAGGATGGCGTACGCTGTGGTTGCGTGGAAGAAGAAGTTGGGGATCGCAACGTGTACCATGTAGTCGTCGCCGCGCAGCCACTTGCCGCCGAGCCAGGGCGGAGAAACCTTGCACTCCTCGGAGCCGCCCAAATCCTGCGCTTGGACGGTGTCGAGAAAGCTGAGGCACTTCTGGACCCGCTGCCGTAGCTCGGCGAAGGTCTGCTCCGTATCGGGGTGGGGCGGCGCCGGCTTGCCGCTAAGGTACGCGGCCGCGAACTTCGCCTGATCGCAGGCCGACTGCACCTGTCTGACAAGTGCGAACTGATCCGGCGCCAGGCGGGCTTGAACGAGCACGTCAACCTCGAAGGACTTGGCCTTCGCAAGCGCGGCGGCCTTGTCCATCCACTGGTCGAGGTTCCGCAGGGTCTTGGCAAACAGCCGGATGGCATCGTCGTGAGTCATGGAAGGCCCCTTTTCTGAATGCCCGACGATAGCCGACGGCGCGCACTCAGGCGAGGCCCCCGGGTGATCCGGACCGCGCTGGGCATCGACGCCCGGGGGATTGAGGCGAATGCGACGCCATGACTGAAACGGTAGGATGCGAACCAGCTCACCGCGCGGCGCGAGTCATCGGCATCGATGTGCTCGATGGGCAGGATCGCCCGCTGCACCTGCGGTTCGAAGGGCAACGCTTCGTGCGGAAACAGCACGCGTCCGGGCCATCAGGGGAGCGGCGTCACGTAGAACGCCTGGTGATGCTCCCGGAAGCCAAGTTGGATCGGGGTGTAGAAATCGTGGCCGAGCACGTTTCGGCGGAGGCGGACCGTGCCGCGAACTCAGCGACCGACCGACTTGATCAGCTCGATGTCCCGGCGAATCCAGTCGTTGACAATGGTGGCAACGTCGGTTCGCTGCTGCTCTGCGAGCCGACTGAGAAACGCCTCCAACTTCGGCTGGAGGTACACCGGCAGCCTCAGTCTCGCCCCGCGGCGATAGAACTTGCCGCGGACGCCCTTCGAGAAATCGTATTGCTTCTTCATTCTGCTCCCTCGTTGTACTGCTGCATTTCCTGCTTGGTTGCCCGGCGCGCCGAAATGATGCGCACGCGACACCGCGCTGCGTCGAGCGGCGTGAACGTGTGGACGAGCACCAGCACGCTGCCGGCGGCGCCCAGGCCCAACGTCACCCAGCGCTCTTTGTCATTGCTGTGTTCCTCGTCTGGCATCGAAACGGCGCGCGGATCGAGAAATACGGCCGTGGCGCGCCGGAAGGTCACGCCGTGCTTGCGGGCATTCGTCTGCGCCTTGCGTACATCCCAGTCGAAGACATACTCCACGCTGTACGTATACGTGAGCCGCTCGCGGGTTGGCAGGCCACGCGGAGCATCGGGGCCGCGCGATCGTCGATCCAGGCGTCATCGTACCGGCTGCAACAAGGTCTTCGAGGAAACCATGAACCGGGAGATCATCGACCTTGCCACGATGACGTTTCGTGCGCGGCGGTCAATGCCGGGCTGCCGATCCCGCCTTCGCGTCTCCGCGTCTCTGCGCGAGGAGTTCTTCGCACGGTGCCAGGTTCTCCAGCTTTCAGCCCTTCGACCGTGCTCACGGCATGCTTTGTGCCCTTCGACGGCGCCTAGCGCGGGCTGACGCCCGCAACCCAAAGCTCGACAGGGGTATTCCGTCATGCCCGCAATCTTTAGAGCCTGCCCCCGCGAAGGCGTGGGGCGGGCATCCAGGGGCGGTGGGGCTCCGGATGGATTCCCGCCTTCGCGGGAATGACGGACCCTGGCCCGGACCGACATGCCGGCAGTCCTCTAGCCGGCATCCAGGGGGGGGCGGGGACGTGCATCCCGAACCGCTCCTGCGGCTCCGAAATCTGTGCGCCGCGCGCAGGCTTTCGGCCATAGTAGTTCAGGGCAGGCTTTGGACCTTTGGACCTTGGACTTTGGACTCTGACTGGAGGTGAGACGATGAAAAGAACACCCACGTGGATCATCGCAGTTACCCTCGCGCTGCTGGCGAACACCGTCGCCGCCGACGCGCCGAACTTGCTCAACTACCAGGGCCGGCTGACCGACCCGAGCGGCACTCCGAAGAACGGCACGTTCACGATGCAGTTCGCGGTCTACGATGCCGAGAGCGGGGGTAACCAGCTCCCGTCCGGCACGCCGTGGAGCGAGACGCAGAGCGTCACGGTGACTGATGGCGTGTTCAACGTGTTGCTGGGTAGCGTGACGGCGCTGCCGGCGAACTTGTTCGAAGGTGGGCCCTCGGATGCGTCTGGGCCGCTGCGGTTTCTGCAAGTGACAGTGGACGGAGAAGCGCTGACACCGCGGCGGCGGATCGCAAGCGCCGCGTATGCGGTTCGAAGTAGCTCGGGTGGGTTCAACAGTTGCGTTCTCCGTAGTGGCACCCCAGGTAACGAGAAGGAGGTGTCCTGCGCCGTTGGTGAAGAACTCGTCGCGGGAGGCTGCTTCTGCAACGGTGCTGCTCGCGAGTCCTATCCAAGTGCCATCAACACCTGGCATTGCCACGGCGATCCTAGTTTCATCGTTTGCACGCCATGGGCGAAGTGCTGTCAGTAGGTGCGGATGCACACGATGCACGAGGCCAACGCCTCTGGAGTCGGAAACGGTGTCCGGACGGGCGTCGATGCCGGGGATGGGTGCGAAGTGACTGAGGTTGAATGTGTAAATGGGCACCGCGGTTCGGAGCGCAACTGCGGCGATCAGACAGTCGAGCATGCCGATGCCGTGGCTCAGTCGGTACGCGGCAAACCAGCTCGCTGCGCGGCGCGAGTCATCGGCATCGATGTGCTCGATGGGCAAGATCACCAACCGCTGGTCCTGCCGGGAGCGCGGGCTGCCAGCGTGCAGGGCGGGGCCGGGGTTCAGAGACGCATATGCTGGTTCCAGGTCGTGCGTACGGACGCTTCGTCTGCGGCAGTGAGGCGGCCGAGCCGCCTCTTCAGGACGGTCTTCTCGGCCGTCACCAGCCGGTCCAAGCGCGCCACCGACGGCTTCGCCAGACCAGCCTGTGCCCAATCGGCCAATGGTACGTCGAGAGGACCGCTCCGCGGCGCCGAAGTGACGCGACAGATCAAGGCGTCGTGCTGGAGGTCGAACAAAACCAGCGCCGGGCGCGCCTTGCTGACAGTGCCCGACGTGAACGGGAACTGGCAGATGTACACTTCGCCGAACACGCGTTCAGTAGGTATCGTAGACGGCGTCTTCGGGCGAGTCGTCGCGCATGAACTGCTCGTAGGCTGCGCTGCGCCACTCCGCGGCCCCCACGTCATCAGCGGTGAGGACGATGATCCGGGCACGCCCGGTCTTCGGCAGTTGCGCCGCAGCTTCGGGAGGGAGCCTCAGCACGCCTTCGGCGGTCAACTCAACGGTGAATTCCACAGCACGCATGGTGCGGAGCCTAATGCGCCGGCCGGGCGCCGTCAACGCTCGCGGCGCTGGCTACGCGGTGCTGGCGCTCTCGGCGACTCCCAACGCGTTCGCCGACGCCTCCTTCAGCCGGACGCTCGCACGTACGGCTGACGGGCGTTTGATGCCAGGGATTGGCGCGAAGTGATTGAGGTTGAACGTGTAAATGGGCACCGCGGTTCCGGAGCGCCGACGCGGCAATCAACCAGTCGAGCATGCCGACGCCATGACTGAGACGGTAGGCTGCAAACCAGCTGGGCGCGCGGCGCGAGTCATCGGCATGGATGTGCTCGATGGGCAGGATCGCCAGCTGCTGTTCGATGCGCTGCTGCTCCATTCGGTCACGCGCACCCTGCAACAACTCCATCCATACGATGACGGGAAAGCCGACGATGCCGCGCTACCGAAGGGGCCTATGAGCCGTGCGAGGGCGCAGGGATGTGGGCATCGGGTAGGGGACGAACTTCCAACTTGTCCACCAGCCGGGCGGCGTATCGTTGTTGCGCGCGTCGCAGGTGTTCGAAGAACGCGTGTACGTCTTCGCCTGCCTGCGCGGAGAGCTGCCGGCCGGCAGCGCGCGTTTCCTCGACAATCGGATCCTTCCACATGGCTACTCGACCTCCTCGCCCAACAGTTCCTCGGGAAGCGCCGGGCCGGCCCATGACGCGGCAAGTGTAGCTGGTTTTCGCGCCCAGGAGAACGATGGTGCGGCGAGCCCGCCGCAGGCGCTCCTCGCATTGAGTCAGGCATCGCTTTCGGCGTTCCATCTTCAGCCTGGCACTTGAAGGGGGAAGGACAATGAAGAAGACGCTGGTTGGTGTCGCGCAGATGACCGGATTGGTGTTGCTCGTCTCTGCCCCGGCCGCATTCGCGCAGTCATCGAGCGCGAGCTTCCGCATGACCAGCCAGACGCTGAACACCGGCGGCGGAGTTTCGGACTCCGCCAGCTTCTCCCTGCCAGGATTGCCTGCGGCCGGGTCCGGAAGCGGGGGATGAATCACGAAAGCACGAAATGCCGAAAGCACGAAAATGGGTGGCTGCTCGAAGTTGGCGGGTGACGCAGAGGTCGAACGTTGCAAAATAGACTTGATGAAGGCTCGCGGTTTTCTGCTGCCGCGCGAGAAAACTCCTTGACGGCGAAATCTCGGGTATGTTACGCGAGGTGTAGTTCGTGTTCGTCACGCACTGTTGCGTGGCTTTCGACATCAGGAGGGGACTCCGGTGGTTCGGGCTCGAGTCGGTGGTGTCGCAGACGTGGCTTCGCGCTTCCAGCGCGTAA
>JACQVA010000079.1 GCA_016210005.1 Deltaproteobacteria bacterium
CCCGGACTGGCGAGACCTCTATGACGAGATCGTGTAGCGCTGGCGGGTCGTAGCGAGCAGGTGCCGAGGATTCCCGCTTTCGCGGGAAATGACAAATTGCGTCCCCTTTCGGCCATGGGCCTCGGCCTGACAGTACACAGTACTGTCAGACGGGTGAGGATTTGCCCGGTCGGCACGTTACCCGCAGATTTGTCGCACACCCAGCTGGGGGCTGGGGGGGCGCGGCCGTGCCGAGCTTGCTAAGGTTGGCAGGCGGTGGCATATCGCTCGGCATGCCGCTGATCCGCCATTCCGCGTTCGTCGCCGGCTTAGTGATGCTGGTGCTAGGAGTCGGGAACTGGTCGGTCGCCTACATCCGGCTGGCGGAGTACGACGAGAGCCGAGTCCAAAGCGCCGAGGTCGAGAGCTTGGGAAGCTTCGAGGAGTTCGGCGAGCTGAACGCGCGGACCAACGCCAAGCTGCTGCGGCCATTGCAGCAAGGCACCGATGCCCGCGCGGCCACCGATGCCAAGGTGGACTTCTACCAGGTCGTCCGGACCGGCGGTCAGCTATTCACCTTTGCGGGGGTTGGCCTGATCTTGTTCGCTGGTGCGATGGTCTGGCGCACCACGCGTGATCTGGCTGCGCCCGCTCCACGTTAGCGTCCAGTGATCGGCTCGCGCCCAGCGACGCGAGAAATCCGCTTCCGTCCAACTCGCCTGGGCGTCGCGGCCCGAGTAGCCGTAAAGGCGGCCGGCGGCAGGGTCGTAGCCGGTGACCACCACGTAGTGGTAGTCGCGGAACGGAAAGCCGGCGCGATGCAGTACGATCAGCGGCCGGCCGCCGTCGATTTCGGCGTAGACGTCGTCGAGCTGGCCGCGGATGACTTGCAGGGGGAGCTGGTGGCGCGCGCCGTACGCCAGCATTGCGACGCTCGAAGTACCGCCACTGTCGGGTTGGTAGATCTCTGCGGCGATTTGATCCGGCGAAGTCGGCGGCCCCAAGAAGCTGACCAGTGCGGCCAGCGCGGCCGGGCCACACTGGCGTGCGGACTGGGAAAAGAACGGCACGCCCGCCAGCAAGTGGGCGTTCGGCCCCGGGCGGGTCTGAGTTGCACTGCATGCGACGAACGCCAACAGCGCCGCCGCCCCTAGGAGTCTTCCAGATAGACGGGTGTCGAAGCGACGATCGCCGGCCGCCGCGACTCGCGGATGGGGGATTTGCGGCCGGTAGCCATTTCTCCGACCAGGTCCGAGCTTGAGTCTTGATTGCCGCTCTTCTAGCATCCGCGCCACCGTGGATCTTTTTCCTCGTTGTTTCCTACTGGTCTTTGGTCAGCTCGCGGTCGGGGGCTTCCTCGCCCTCAGCGTGCCGCCATTCCACCAGATCGAGCGCGGCTTTTACAAGTCGAGCGCCGCGGTGTACCTGTTCGTCGCCCTGCTTGCCGCTGCCGGCAACACTGCGCTGTTGTTGCAAGCGACCGCAAGCAGCACCGCGCAGTGGTTTGCGGCCGGCCTGTGGTGGGCGCTGGTACTGGCGGCGACGGGCTATCTGCTAAGCCTTTGGGGCGAGCGGGTGGTGCTGCGGGCGCGCGCCTTTGTGGCCACATGGATGAGCGGGCTGCTGGCGCTGGTTGTCAGCGCCCAGCTCTATCGCCGCGCGCCGATGGTGTCGGTGGAAACCGTGCTCTATCCGCTCAGCTTCATCATCTCCGCCTTGCTGCTCGGCGCCGTGACCACGGGCATGCTGCTCGGACACTGGTATCTCATCGATCGCCATCTGCCGCTCGCGCCGTTCGAGCGCATGCTGAAATTGTTCATCCGCGTACTGGTCGCGCAGGCCGGGCTGTTGCTGATCGGCCCGCTATGCTTGGCCATCGCCGGCAGCGCCGAGACCGGTGTAAGCCTCAGCCACCTGCTGGCGGACCATCGTCTGCTGCTCGGTCTCCGGCTACTGCTCGGCCCGCTGGCCTCGGCGGGGCTCGCCTGGATGATCCGGGAAACGCTCAAGGTCCCGCAGACGATGGCCGCCACCGGGCTCTTCTACATCGCGATCCTAGCCGTACTGGTCGGCGAGTTCCTCGGCCGCTTCATCTTGTTTCGCACCGCGCTGCCATTGTGAGGCAGTGATTGCGCAGCCAAGTCGCGCCAACTTGCCACTGCCGAGCCGTTACGGACAACGCGCCGTGGAGTTGCCGAGGTCGTCGATCTGGGCATTGCGGCAGCCGAAGGTCACTGCCTGTGCCGGCACGACCCCGAGTCCCGAGTTGTAAGCGAATAAGCCCGTCGGATAGCCCGATACCGTCATGTTGAACATGACGGTGCCTGCGTCGTTTACGGTTAGGCCCGGATCCGCCGGCAGACTGATCGGGAGCGCCCCCAGCGCGCTGTCGGGCATGCCCTGGCGCGCCACGGCCGTAGTCAAGTTGAGCACCAGAACCTTCGTGGCTCCCGGTCCACCGGTGACTCTGGCAGTGAACACGCCGTACCCGCCGGTTGTTGCCACCTTGGTACTCGCGGGGAAATCGGCATATAGACCGCCCACAGGCGCTAAGTCGTTTTCACTAGCAGCCCCAACGGTGCCGCAAGTCGGGGCTGGGTACGCAACCACAATGGCAGTGTCGCTGGCCATCGGCCCACCCCTGGATTTGGCGCGAAACATGGCGAAAGGTACTCCGGCGTCGGCGACCACCACCGGCAAGCTGGCGGGGAAGTCGTCAAACACCGCTCCCCCGCCCGGCCAGGTCGGCACGCACGTGGGGTCACCTTCGCGCGCCGCCGTGTACAGCGCCTCGCTCTCGTCACGGTACAAGAACAAGCCGGTGTCGTTGCTGTTAGTCACCCCGGCGCCGGTGACTTGGGCGCGAAAGCCTAACTTGAATGTCCCACTGCCTGCGCCGCTAACCGCGTCGATCTTGGTCGATGCCGGGAAATCTCCCCAGACTGACCCGGCAGGAAATGGCAGCGCAGTGCCCCCGCCGCCTTCGACGAAGTAAGCTCCCGTCCACACCAGGGCCAGCCCAGGCAGGGAAAAGCGCGCGGCGAAAATCCCGGTGTCGGACGCCGCTGGCGCCCCCTCTACCTTGGCCCGGAAAAAGACATGGGCTATGCACGCGGGCGCCTCCTCGATGACCACCGCCGGGTTGTTGCCGCCAAAGTCTCCCCACGTCGTACCAGCGCCGAGCGGGGTCGGATCTCCCTCGCCCACTACGTCGATGATTGCTCCGGTCGCGGCATCGTAAAGAAAGATGCCCGTGTTCGCGCTTGGCAGCGCCGGGACCTTGAATTTGGCCGAGAACGACGCCAGGGTTTTGGCTGTTCCGCAGGGTCCCGCCCCAACGCTGTCAATGGTCGCTTTGGCCGAGATCGGAAAGCCGGCGAAGGTGGAGCCAACGCAGAGGCCGGCCGCCTTGGTATCGCCGCTTGAGACTATCGCCTTGCTGAGGCCGGTAGCCCCGTCGCGATAGATCAGCCCCTCGGCGCTCGCCAGCCTCGGGGCCGCCAGCGCGATGACCAGGCCAAACAGTTGTCTTCGGTTCATGACGCCCTCCGACCTCTCGAAACTGAACGTCTCGTACGCCGAGGATCACCATCTTGCCGTCGCCAAACCCCGGCGCGGCCTTTGCGCTCACATGGCGGGAATGCTGCAGCAGCCAACGCTGGTTTGCAAGCGAATTACGAACGTCCGAGAACCCACTGGATGCCGTAAATGCAGTGCTTTCGGCCGCTGGCTACAAAGGGATTGCGGAACCTCGACAAAGATCCATGCTCTGTAACGCCTTCCGCGCCGCGTCGTTCAGCGAGATGGCGACCAAGAGCCTGTGAGGAAATCAACGATGCGCCCACGGTCACGACGAAGTGCGGCGGGAGCACCGCTCCCGCCCTCAAGATCGGAAGGCGGAGCGAATGGCATCATGGTTGAGGGGTCGAGCATTGCTCCACCACTCCGAGTTTTTCACAGCCTCTAAGTCGAGCGCGCCGCGTCGAGCCTCACGCTCGCCGCCATCGCCGCCACCGCGATCCGCAGCGCCTTGTAGGCATCGGCGTCCTACCCGTGCGCCATCGCTCTACCGGCGCCCCTTCGCGTGTCGCTCCCTCTCCCCGCATCTCTACGACTCCGCTCCCTCTCCCCGCATCGTCGTGCGGGGAGAGGGCTGGGGTGGGGTGCGCGACAAATTTGTGGGTAACGTGGTTCGGTGTTATGGCCGTCATTCCCGCGAAAGGCCGTCATTCCCGCGAAAGCGGGAATCCAGTTTGGCGTTTGGCGCTATGGACAAG
>JACQVA010000080.1 GCA_016210005.1 Deltaproteobacteria bacterium
AGGGACGCAATTTGTCATTCCCGCGAAAGCGGGAATCCACGGCACCGGCTCGCTACGACCAGCCAGCGCCCCTGCGGCGTTCACACGGCAATCTCCCCGCTCATCAGCCGCGGCAGCAGCAAGTCGCGGGCGGCGCGGCTGTTCGCAGCAGCACCACTTCGCGCTCAGATGCCCGCCCGAGCGTACCGTTAGGACCAAACGTCTCCGCGTTGTAGGCGTAGACGCTTTCCCAGCCGAGCACCTTCTCCAGATGTTCGGCAAAGGTCTGCTGGACCAGCCGGTCTTCGCTATTGATGTCGGTGAGGGCCATTGCCTGTTTGGCTCAGATTTGGCTCATTCGCCAAACCGCCTCCCCGCAGAAATGTAGCGCGGACAAGTGGTTACGTTCGGCCGTTGGTCGCCTTTGGCGCGCTCCAAGGAGCCCCTCACTTTATTCCCCAGCTCTTGCTCCAAATCCGCGCTCCTCACGATTCATCCTGCAGTCGGTAGCGGGCGCCGTTTCGCTGCCCTTCCATGGCGGCCACTCCCGATCGAACCAGCTGAGCCGGCACCTCGCGCCAGACGGCATCCACCAGTTCCACCGGCGACAGGGCGCAGTCGTCCCACGTCCACTTGTTGATCTTCTGCCCCTGCTCGTCGTACTTGATCGCCTGCACCAGCGGTGCCGTGCCCAATGCGCGCCGGTCGGCCGCCGTGCCGAGCAGCAGCACGCCGAGGCGAGTGAGCGTTCCGCCCTGCTCCAGCCCGTAATGGGCGAGCAACTCATCGACCCCTTTCTCTTTCACCGACTCCTTCACCCGGTCAGAAGCACGCATGTCCTGCACGAAACGGCCGAGCTTGTCCGGGTCCGCGGCGGCGCGTGCCACGAGGCTGTCCATCGCCTCCCAAGGCCGGCCCGGCCGCTCGTTGGCAAGTCGCAGCACGTCGTCGCCCAGCACCGGCTGGCAGCTGTCGCCCACCCGCAGGAAGTAGCGTCCGTCCCGCGTGGAGGCGACACTCGGCGAACGCTCGACCAGCAACTCGATGAACTCGCCGCCGTTGGCCGCGCGCTGCAGGCTCGGCAACGCCTGCACGTTCACCGTCAGCTCGCCGATGCGCCGGCGCAGCCGATCCAGCAAGTCCGGCGGGATGACCTGATCGGCCGGCGGCTGCGTCTCGCCATCTTCGATGCCGATCAGCAACCGACCGCCTGAACCGTTGGCGAAGCAAACACAGGCCCGTGCGACATCATCCCAGTCGGCCGTCCTGCCGGTGACCGCGCGCAGCGACTTGCAGTCGGTGTATTGGTTTTCGAGGTTCATGCCGCGATATTTCCGCTCATCAGGCGCGATAGCCGCACGCTCCGCACCCGCACCATCTCACGCTCCGGGGCGCGCACCAGCGTCCCGTGCAGCCCAAAGGTCTCCACGTTCCAGGCATAGACGCTCTCCCAGCTGAGCGCCTTCTCCAGATGCTCAGCGAAGGTCTGCTGAACCAGCCGGTCTTCGCTGTTGATGTCGGTGATCATCCCGCTCGGCTCAGAGCAGATCCATCTGGCGTTCGTGCGGGATTGGAAACACCCCGACGATCACCCACGGGTTCGGCGCAACAAAGTGGAACTGCTGCGTCGTGCCGAGAAAGAAGTGCAAATCATGCTTCGTAAACTCGCCAAGGTACTTGGCGCGCACCTTTTCGAGCGCCTTCGCTTCATTTCCACGGCTGCTGCGCAAGCAGTTCCAAAACAACGCGCCCGCTTCCCAATCCAGCACTTGCATCTCGCTCGCCTGACCCGCCGCATCCTCGAAACGATAGGAGAAACTGTACGGCAGCTTGGGAATGAGCTTGAACGTCTGCCGCCATGTCTCCTCGGCGAACAGTTCACCTTGCTTTGTCTGTTTGCGGATCTCAGCAACCTTGGCCGGATCCCATTCGCGCGTTTCCTCCTCCCACACGAAGCCAGTGACTTTCGCGGGCTTGAAGATGGCAAGCGATACCGTGTTCGCTTTGGCACCCGTGATCAGCGGTTTCAGCTGCGAATGAACGGTAGCGGTCCGGAGCAACAATCGTCGCCGGTCGCGCCAGTTATGACTGGTATCCATGTGGCCAACGGGTTGCAGCTGCTGCACGTCGACCGGATGCCGCGTCTCGGGGCGGGGATCGGAGCGGCTCTTCTGCAGTTCGCATTCGAGCCAGTCGAACTTTCGATACTGCTCGGCTTCGTCGAGGCGTCGGAACGGTACAGGGTAGATGCGCACCCACGAGCCATCCTCTCGCACGCCGGCCGTGCAGACCGTCTCCCCGTACTTACGCGACAACGTCGGGTAGGTCTTGACGGTGATCAGAACGCGTTCCTCGCCACACCCCATCCTCACAGGTGTTGCGGCGCAAATGTCCGACCGAGTTCGCGCTGCAGCGCTTCAGCCACGCAATGGCGGTGACATTGATCGGGTAGTCGCTCATAGCAGGTCAGCGCTACGCGCTCGCCTTGCGCGACCCAGCGCCGGATTGTCGCCAGCGCCTCCGTCTGTTGCGGAAGGCATTCCCGCTCATACTGGATAAACAACGCATCGTAGTCTGCCTGCGTCCCCAGCCCACGCCGGTCTTCGGAGGCGATGCCCAGCTCCGGCAGGTGCTCATAGCGAACCCCCACGCCCTCGCACGCCTTGCTCAGCGTGCCTTTGGAAAATCCATACTTGCGGCTCAACGGATTGCGCCGCACGTCGCACAACAACGTCACACCCGCACGCAACAGCTGGTTCAGGTACCCCTCCAGGCTGCGCCCCTCGTAGCCGATCGTCATCAGCCCGGCCGGCTGGCGAACCGGCCGTGCCGCAGCGATGCGCGCCAGATCCTCCGGTTCGAGCCCAACGGCATCGACGATCTCGCTGCGCGCGGCGTAATAGGGATGCCGCCGGTACACTTCGGCAATCAGCGCGTTGCTTCGCAGCCCGGCGTGGCGTGCGCAGAAGGCCGCCACCTGGAGCGAGTCGACAGGCTGCCCCCGCGCCGCCGCGCGGCCCTCGTCGGTCAACTGCCACGTCTGATCGTCCTCGGCCAGCAGGCCAGCCTCGATCAGCCGCCGCTTGTCCGCGTAAGAGGTGAAAGAAAACCCGCCGAACCGATACGGTACGAATTCGTAGCTCGGCGTCCGCTCCCAATCCTGTGTGTAGAGGAACAGAAGCTTCTGGAAATCGGTGTGGCCCAGCGGCTCGCCCAGCGCGTCCAGCAGCGTCAGCAAGAGCCGTTGGCGCTCATACAGCATGCGCGAGTCTACCCCGCCCCCGGTTCACACCGCAATCTCCCCGCTCATCAGCCGCGGCAGCAGCAGGTCGGCGTCGTGCCAAACCTTACCTCGACCAATCGAGCGGCGAATCGTTGAATCCACCCACCACGATGATCCCAGCGAGGATCGCCCTGGCGGAGGGATTCGAACCCTCGGAACCGCAGTGCGGTTCGCCGGATTTTCAGTCCGGTGCCTTCAACCACTCGGCCACGCCTCCTTGGGAAAGCGACCACATGGGCAGCCTTCCAGCGGAACGAGCATTGACAATGCATCCGGCTCAATCCGAAATCAAATCCACGTGGGCTAGAGAGCACACGCCTGTTCTCAGACCGCAATCTCTCCGCTCATGAGGCGCGGCAGCAGCAGGTCGCGGGCGGCGCGGAGTTTCTTGTTCATCTCATCGAGCTTCGCGATCTGCTCGTGTAGCGGCACAGCCGTTTCCAAGAAGTCGCGCACGATGCGCGGCTCAGGCACCAGCAACGGTCTGCTGTATGCGAAGTCTCGGTTCAGCCCGGGCACGGCCACGTCCGTGCTGATGAAGTGCATTTGCTGGAGCGCGTAGTAGAGCCACAGATTGCTCGTCTGGGAATCGATGAAATAGACCGTGTCGATCGGCCAGTAGTCCTTCGGGCACCAGTAGACGCTGCCGACGTTGCCCTTGCGACCAACGACGATTACTGGGGCGGCTACGAGCGCCTTCTCATGCATGCCGACGATTCCGCTGGAGCCGTAAACCGGACAGGGCCCATCAGACCGATCTTCCGCCTTCAGTGCTTTGCCGTAATTCAGCGTCACGCGGTCACCGATCGGTACGCGCTCCCACCCCGCGGGCACGCCGTTGGCGATGCGGGTGTGCTCGTGGCCGGGGAAGCGGAAGCGGACGAACCACTCGCGGTAGAGTTGCCGCGCTGCCTCCTCCAAGAGTACCATCCGCCGCCGGTTGTTCTCGATCAGGTCGTCGTACGCGGCGAGGATGTCGGCGATGCGTTGCTGCGAATTGGTGTCGGGGCACCGGACCTTCAGTTCATGTAGGACGTTACGGTTGACCCCTGGGACGGCCGCTTTGTCGCTTTGATAATTTTTCAGGATATTCCGCAGAAAGTAGGCGACAAATCGCGGGTGATGCCCTTGAAGTCCGTGACGTAAAGCGCGGTGTTCAATGGCCAGTAGTCTTCCTCGACGTAGAACACCTCGCCGATTGTTCCGTACCGTCCGGTTACAACGCCTGGCGGTTTCGCCTTTGGCTCACTGTGGTGGCCGGTGATACCCGAAGAAGACACGACCGGGATCTCGCCGTCCTGTCGCTGAGAGTCAGGCAAGTCGTGACCACGCTTTAGGTTGATCACATCGCCAAGTCGGGAGGCATGCCAGCTCATGCCCCTAACTCCTCGAAGTTCTCTTGGATCTTCGCCGCCAGCTCTGCCGCCTCCGTGTTGAGGTCGGCCAGCTCGGTGTGGATGTCGCGCAGAGTCTGCTCGAAGTCGAAGTCCTCGTCTTCCTCAGTCGGAGCGACGCCGACGTAGCGCCCGGTGGTGAGGCTCCAGTCGGCGGCCTCGATGTCCTTGCGGTCAACGAGCTTCACCAGTCCCGGCACGGCTTCGAGGTCGGCTTTCGGGAAACGGTCCTGAAGCCACGCCACCTGCCGGTGGAAGTAGGCCGCGTGCTTCAACTGCTCGACGGCGGCTTTGCGCTGTTCGTCGAGCTGCTTGACCAGTCGGCCCGTGGTCCGGCGGTCGTACGGCAACCCCTCACCCCGACCCTCTCCCCCGTTGCCGGGGGCGAGGGAGATATCGGCGGCCAGGTCCGCCGCCCGCGCGGCGAGCTTGTAGAGCAAGTCCACTTGCTTGATGAGGCCGCGGATCGCTTCGGCGATTGGGTCGAACACCTTGCGCGCAGCGCGTTGCGCGTTGTTGTCTGGATTCCGGCTTTCGCCGGAATGACGTGACACATACGCCGTGATGTCATCCAGGGCCTTCTTGCCGTCGCGTTGGTACAGCGTGGCCGCCTCGCGCAGTTCGATCACCGCATCGGCAAGCGCCTGCTTCTTCTCCGCGCCGACGTCGGCGTGCTTGGCCACGGCGTCGGCAAGAACATCAAAGCGACCGCGCAGGTCGGCGAGTGTCCCCTCGAAGGGCGCAAGCGCCGCGGGGATGGCCGCGCTCTCGGCGCAGACGCGCCCCAAGTAGTCCTTCACCAGCCCGAGGAACCGCTCCCGCTGGCCGCGATAGAGCCAGACGATCGCCGCGAGGTTGTGCATCTGCTCGGGCGAGAAGTCGTAGATCTTGCGCGTGACCTTGCGGTAGACGTTGCGTG
>JACQVA010000081.1 GCA_016210005.1 Deltaproteobacteria bacterium
CTTCGCCATGGCGGCAAAGGCAGCCCATCCCGACGATCAAGTCGTGTGTATCGTGGGCGACGGCTCGGTCGGGCTGAACTTTACCGAGTTCGATTCCATGGTACGACACGGACTGAACGTAGTAACCGTGGTCAACAACGATCAGCAGTGGGGCATGTCGGCGCATGGGCAGGAGTTGATGTACGGCAAGGAGCGGCAGGTCGCGACCCGGCTCGGTCCGACGCGTTACGACCTAGCGGCGGCGGGCTTCGGCTGTTACGCCGAACACGTCGAGCAGCCCGGCGATCTGGTCCCCGCGCTGCAGCGGGCCCTGGCCAGCGGCCGCCCGGCCTGCGTGAACGTCATGACCGACCCCTCGGTGATCGCCCCAATCACGCAAGTGATGGTCAAAGGTGCAACCGCGGGGCAAACCACTTTGCCCTACTACGGCACGCGCGAGCTGTGAGCGCAGGCTCCTAGCCTGGTTGATTCAGAAATCGCTGCACGTGCTCGACGTACTCAGCAACGTCGCGGACAGCTGCGGCGGCCGCCTCGTGCACGCGCTCGGCGTCGATGTCATCGTACTCGTGCGGTTAGCTCAGGGCTCGACCCCAGCAGGGCAGCGGTGTGAAGCATAGAGCCGTTGGGTGGTGTCGGTGGTGTCCGGGACCGCGGCAAGCCGCCAGCGCGACCGCGGCGGGCCCGAGGCCGTGGGGTTGTGGCGGCTCACGACCGTACGGCCTTGCCATTTGCCTGCGCGCGTCAGGGCAGCAGTTCACGCCGCGCAGACGAAGTCGTGTAGTTCGCAAAAGCCCATCGCCTGCAGTGCTTGCCGAATCTGCCGGCGCGGTTGTGCCCCGGCCACCGAGGCGATCAGGCGGTGGCCGTGCAGCGCTGCCAGCGCTTGCGGGCTGATCACCGCAGCGCCGTGAATTCGGTTGCCCAAGCGGCCGGCATGTACCTCGACGATGTGCGAAGGCCGCTTGCCGTGTGCCAGCAACGCGCGCCGCAGCGCCCGGCCGGTGTCGCCATAGCCCCAGAGAATATAAGTGTCGTGCCCGGCGAGGAACTGCGCGGCAAGAAACGCCGCTTTGCACGGCGCGAAGCGATCCAGGCCGTAGACCGGACTGGTGCGCGATAGCCTTGCCGGGCGATCGCGCCAGCAGAGCAGCCGGCGCGGCACCACGCTGATTTCGTAGCCGGCGGCCAACAAGCGTAACAGCAGGTCGTAGTCTTCCGGCCAGCCCGCATCACGGTAACCGAATTCGACAAGCAACTCGCGCCGGATCACCAGCGTTGGATGAACTATCGGGCATTCGACGAACGCCTCTTCGCGCACCCGATGCGCGGAATCGATGTTGTTCAGCCAGCGCTCGTAGGCGCGCCGGCCAGCGCGCAAGCCGTCGCGCGGGAATAGCCGCACGTGACAGCCGACGGCGGCCAATTCCGGCGTCGCCTCCAGCGCCCGCACCTGCACCGCCAGGCGCTCGCGGTGCATCACGTCGTCGGCATCCATTCTGGCAACGTAGCGCCCCCGGCAATGCGCCAGGCCGGTGTTCAGTGCCGACACCAACCCTAGATGCGGTGCCGGAATTACCTCGAAGCGCTCATCACGCGCGGCGAAGTGACGGGCGCAGGCGAGCGTGCCATCGCCTGAACCGTCGTCGACGATCACGCACTGCCAGCCCGGCTCCGCCTGCCGCTGTACGCTGCGCAGACAAGCCGGCAAGGTTGCAGCCGCGTTGAAGGCCGGCAGCAGAATCGACACCAGCGGCGGGCGCGCCATTGCCGCAGTTCGTAGTCCAGCCCCGCGGTCCTGGCAACTCCGGCACCCGGCGTGCACCTGCCTTGACGAAGCGGCGTGCTAGCGACTATCTGGGGCGTATGCTTGGCGGCCGATCAGTGCCACCACCGCCGACGCGCCACCCTGACGATGCTGGCGCGCGCGATCATACTGAAAGGCGGTCGGGCAGACTGGTGGCGGTGATGTTGGTGGCTGTCGTTGGCACTAGCGCGGCTGCGGGCGCGGCACCAAGAGTGCTGCCGCTGGCGCAGGCCCGGCGCTCGCAGACCCCGACAACAGTGCACGCCGATGCACGTCTCGAGGCGCTGGCGAAGCGGCTGCGACGGGCACGCGCTGGTGCCGTCGACGGCGCCCGGCGCCGCGTCGCGTCAGATGTTGCCGGTGGGGCGCAGCGGGCCTTGGCGCAGCTGCACCACCGCCTGGGCGGAGCGCTGACCCTGCGCCTGCGTCCGGGGGTGGGTACGCCGATGCAGATCGGCGGCGGCGTGCTGCAAGCGGCCACCGGCGACACCGCCGCCACCGGACGTGCCTTTCTGCGAAGCAATCGTGCACTGCTCCGCCTCGACGAGCCGGACCAGGAGCTGGCGTTGCTGCGCGAGGAGCAGGATCACCTCGGCCGCCGCCACCTGCGCTACACGCAGTTCTATCAAGGCCTGCCGGTCTGGCCGGCCGAGTTGATCGTGCATCTCGACCGCGGCGGTAACGTCGATCTCGTCGATGGCGCCTACGTGCCGACTCCGCGGCAGGTGGCGCTCAAGCCCGTGCTCGGCGCCGATGCCGCGGTCTGGCACGCCCGAGCCGCGGTGGCCGGCGCCGCCGGCGCGCGGGCAGGCGCGGCCGGCTTGATCATCTACGCGGCCGGCCGCCGGGCGCGTCTGGCCTGGCGCTTCGAGCTCACCGCCTCCCTCAGCGCCCGCTGGCTGGTGGTGATCGACGCCGTCGACGGGTCGTTGCTGGCCGCATTGAGCCAAGTGCAGGACAGCAACGTGCACGGCTCAGGTGAGGGGGTTTTCGGCGACACCCTGCCGCTCGAGGTCTGGCGCGAGGGTAGCACCTTCTACTTGGCCGATACTAGCAAGCCGATGTTCGATCCGAGCTCGAGGCCGCCGCAGCCGGAAACCACCCGCGGCGCTATCATCGTGCTCGATGCGCAAAACCAGCCGCCCAGCGACGAGCCCGAGGAATTCCCGGACCTATTCCACGTCACCTCGGACAGCGCCACTTCCTGGAGCGTGCCCGATGGCGTGAGCGCGGCGTTCGGCCTGGCGCAGGTGTACGACTACTACCGCGAGCGCCACGGGCGCAACTCGATCGACGGCGCGGGCGGCTCGATCCTGGCGGTCGTACGCCTGGGCCGGGACTTCAACAATGCCTTTTGGAACGGCGCGCTGATGGCCTTCGGCGACGCGCAACCGTACGCCGGCACCCTGGATGTGGTCGGTCACGAACTCACGCACGGTGTTACGGAATACACCGCGGGCTTGGTCTACCAAGACCAGCCGGGCGCATTGAACGAGGCGTTCTCCGATATCTTCGGCGAGGCGGTCGAGACTCGCACCGTCGGCGCGCCCGACTGGATCGTCGGCGGGCAACTGCCCGACCCGCTACGAAGCATGGCCGACCCGGCCCGCTTCGGTGATCCGGCGACGATGAGCGAGTATTACGTCACCGAGCGCGATCACGGCGGCGTCCACACCAACAGCGGCATCATCAACCACGCCTTCTATCAGCTCGCCGAAGGGTTGAGCGGCGCGCTCGGTATGGCCGATGCCGAACGGATCTTCTACCGCGCGCTGGCGCTGCACTTGGTGGCGAATTCGCGCTTTGTCGATGCCCGCCTGGCGTGCATCGCCGCCGCCAAAGACCTGTTCGGCAACGATTCGCGCCAAGCGCGCAAGACCGCCGAAGCCTTTGATGCCGTCGAGATCTACGACGGCCGCGGCACGCCGCTGCCGGCGCCTTTCCCCCCGGTTGCGGGCGTGGACGCTACCCTCTTTCTCTTTTACGACGGCAACGCCGAAAGCTATTTCCTCGGGCGGCGCGAAGAGGCCCTCGGTGATCCGAGCGCAGGCGTGCAGCTGCTCGAGCCGCGCCTGGCGCCGGCCCGCCCGTCGGTGTCGGGCGACGGCAGCTTCGCGGTCTTCGTGAACTCGGAGAACGACGTGTGCTTCGTCAATACCGACGGTAGCTTCGTCGATCCCGAGGCCGGCACGCCCGAGCGCTGCCTCGGCTTTCCCGGCCTGGTCAGCTCGGTCGCCGTCGCTCCTGACGGCAACCGCTTCGGCTTTGTCCTGCTCGACAACGAGGGCGAGCCGGAAAACCTGATTCGGGTGATCGATACCGCCGCCGGCTCGACTCGCACTTTCACGCTGCGCGCCCCCACCCACGACGGCGGCGCAATCGACAGCGTGCGCTACGCCGGCGCGATGGACTTCAGCGCCGACGGCCGGCTGCTGATCTATGACGCCTTGAATGAAATGCGCGTCAGCGGCGGCGCGGCCGTCTCCGCCTGGAGCATCTACGCCCTGGATCTGAGCGACGAAACCACGCTGGCGATCGTGCCGCCGGTGCCGGGAATGGATGTGGCCTACCCGGCGCTGAGTCAGACCAGCGATGACTTCATTACCTTCGACGCCTATGACCAGGAACGCGAGCAGTCAACGGTGATGGCCGGCAGCCTTACCACCGGTGACTTCAGCGAGATCGCTGTCGTTCGCGGTGGCTACGGCGCACCCGGTTACAGCGGCGACGACGGCGCCATCGTCTATTCACAGGCGAGCGACACCGCGACGGAGTTCTCCCTCATGCGCCAGCCGCTCGCGAGTGATCACCGCACGCCGTTGGGTTCACCGGTAGTGTGGGTGGAGAATGCCGACTACGGCGTCATCTATCGCCGGGGCAGCTTCGTCGGCCCCAGCCGGTGCATCGGCGATTGCAGTGGCGACGGCGAGGTCACCGTCGATGAGCTGGTCAAGGGCGTCAATATCGCGCTCGGCCTCGCGCCGCTCGGCGATTGCCCATGGTTGGACACCAATGCGGACGGCGAGGTCACCGTCGACGAGCTGGTCGCCGCCGTCAACGCCGCGCTCGGTGGATGCGCATAGGCGGCAGAGAAACATCAGTGCAGGAGGGCGCCGGCGCGCTCGAGGCTCCAGAATGCGGCCAGCGCACCCATCGCGTACACCGGAGCCTGCCCGAGCCAGGGCGGCATGCGCATGATCAGGGGACGGCTTACGCGGCGCAATCTCAGCACAGCGGCGACGAACAAGAGCTGCCCGGTTTCGATTCCCACGTTGAATGAAGCCAGGCTGACCGGGATCTCGCCCGCCGGCAGACCGGCATCGCGCAACCCGCCGGCAAAACCGAACCCGTGCAGCAGGCCGAAGGACATGGCCATCAACCACGGACGCCGCCGCATGAAACTCGACTCGACGCCGCCGCGCGCCAGCTCGACCGCGAGCAGAAACACACTCGCGGCAATGCCGAGTTCGATGTAGCGAGGGGAAAAGGCGACGACACCGAGCATCACCAGCGCCAGGGTCAGGCTGTGGCCGAGGGTGAAAGCGGTCACGGTTGCCGCAACCGGGCGCAGTGTTCCCGCCAACAGCAGCAGGCCGAAGACGAAGAGCAGGTGATCCGGCCCGGTCAGAATGTGCCGCAGCCCCAAGCTCCAGTAATCCCACACAACCGCCGCGCGCCGTGGCGCCCGCGGAATCGTGAACGCGGGCTGCCGGGCGGAAAGCACCGCCTGAAACGTGCGGCCGTCTTGCAGCTCGATGTGGACGATGGCGGCCGTGGCTGACTCGGCGAGGCCATCGACACCCACTTCGGCGCCCGCGACACCGCCCGCCCCACAATCGACCGTCCACTGCGCTCGAAAGCTCGTGTCATCGACCTGCGTTTGCCGCGGCGTAACCACCCGGCAGTGATCGGGCAGCACCGGTCTCAAGTCGGCCCCGCGAACGCGCACGCTCGGTGTCTTCCACAAGACCTCGGCCCGCCCATCGGGAAGCGCCGCGATCTTGAGCAGCGACGGCGCCAGCGGATGGGCCTGAATACCACCTGCTAGAAGGAGTGCAATTCCGAATCCGAGTGCGAGACAGCGGATGCGCATGCTGCGGTTACCCAGCGGGCTTGTAGCGCAGGCTGCCAGAGCGCTCAACTGATCACGAGGAACGTCGGCCGAATCGGCGCCTGGACCGGCGCGCTGGCCCTCCAATTTCAGCTGCACGGGGACGATCTATTGCGTAGTCGATCAAGCCGCACCTCCGCGGCATGTCTTGTCGGTTGCAACCGGTGCCGAGCGGTGCCAGTATTCTTCACGGTGCGAGTGCGAAATGGACACAGCCCTGCAACCCGGGCGCATTGAGTACCCGGAACGGGATGGGAAACCCGTGGGAGAGACCGACTTCCACATCGCCGTCATCTTCTACCTGCGACAAGCGCTGGCTCTGCACCTGCGCGATCAGCCCAACATGTACGTGGCTGCGAACATGTTCCTCTACTACGAAGAAGGCAATCCCCAGGCGGTGGTGTGCCCCGACGTCTTCGTCGTGCGGGGTGTGCCCAAGCGCAAGCGGCGCACGTTCAAGACTTGGGAAGAAGGCGCCGGACCGTGCGTGGTAATCGAGGTGACCTCCCTTAGTAGCCGCATTGAGGACCTGGGCAACAAACGTGCGCTCTACGAAATGCTCGGGGTCCGCGAGTATTTTCTCTACGATCCCATGGGCGAGTACCTGCGTCCCGCGCTACGGGGATTTCGGCGCGTCGGAGAGCAGTTTCGCGAGTTGAAACCGGCTGCAAACGGCGCATTGCGCAGCCTGGAGTTGGCTCTGATCCTGCGGGCTGAGGGCGACAGCTTGCGGCTGATTGACAGCGTCACCGGAGAGAAGCTTCCAGGGTTGGACGAGGCGGTGGATCTGGCCCGCGCAGCGCAGCGACGCGCCGAGGCGGAGGCCAAGCGGGCCGAGACCGAGGCCAAACGGGCCGAGACCGAAGCCAAGCGGGCCGAGACCGAAGCCAAGCGGGCCGAGACCGAAGCCAAGCGGGCCGAGGATGAAATAAAGCGAGCCGAAGCCGAAGCCAAACGCGCCGATCGAGCGGAACGCGAGCTAGCCAAGCTACGGGCCCAACTTCAGGGCCGCGGCAAGCGGCCGTAACACGTCCCCGGAAGCGGTCATCCGCAGCGGCTGCTCCGCTTGGTTGATTACTTCCTCATCCTTGCGCGCCAAAGAATTTCCAGGCACCGGCTTGATAAGTTCATTACGGACTAAGGGCGAATTCCCTTGCCAAATTCGCCGGAGTGTGTCAGCCAACCGGCCGGCGGTGAGTTTGCGACTATGGTCCATGAAGCCGATTTCACCACACGAAGTGATGGCAGCGGCAAGGGGTTTCGCCTGCTGGCTTTGGGCGCCCTGCTGATGGGCCTTGCTGCCTGCGGTGGGGAGGTGCCGGGCACACCCGAGCCGGAGCCGACACCGCCGTGGCAGAGCACCGAAACCCGCGAGCCTTGCGACGCTTACGATCCGCTGCGTACCCCGTTCTTCGGTGACCTTCACATCCACACCGCTTACTCGGCCGACGCTTACATCTTCGGCACGCGGGTGGACCCGCGCGGGGCTTATTCATTCGCCAAGGGCGGCACGATTGCTCTTTCTGATGACCAGGAGGCACAGACGCGTTCGGCCCGGATTGATCGGCCGCTCGACTTCGCCGCCGTCACCGATCACGCGGAGTTCTTCGGCGAGGCGCGACTCTGCACCACGCCCGGCTCGCTGTTGTTCGATGACGAACTGTGCGGCGATCTGCGCAAGTCGGAATCTCCCGAGGAGCAGTCGGTCACCACTGCGCGCTGGCTCTTCCCGGCGGGCATTCCATCCCCGCCGCCTTCGCTACCCTTTTGCCAGACCCCGGGCGTGGACTGCGATGCCGCCGCGGTCTCGGTGTGGCAGGACGTGCAGGCGGCCGCCGAGGAGGCCTACGACCGCACCTCGGCCTGCTCGTTTACCACCTTCGTCGGCTACGAACACACCAGCTCCCCGCGCGCGCGACACCTGCACCGCAACATCATCTTCAGAAATCATCGTGTACCGGCCTTTGCCGCCAGCCACCTCGAAACCGAGTCCGGCGGGGTACCGCAAGGCCTCTGGGCTGCCATTGAACGTGACTGCTTGAATGCGGGTACGGGCTGCGAGGCGCTGCTGATCCCGCACAACTCGAACCTCAGCGGCGGCGAACGCTGGCAGGAGCCGGCCAATGCCACCGAGGCCAGGCGCCGCCAGCTGCTCGAACCGCTGGTCGAGATTCACCAGCAGAAAGGTAACTCGGAGTGCCGCTTCGATCGCCTGGCGGGAAGCGGCGCCGGTACCGCCGACGAGCTGTGCACCTTCGAGCAGCTGCTCCCCGCCAATGACGCCCCGTTCGAAGCCCCCCCGCCGATCGACCGCTACCCGCAGCGCAACCTGGTGCGCAATACGCTGAAGGAAGGGCTGCGCTACGCGCAACGCGAAGGGGTCAACCCGTTCAAGCTCGGCTTCGTCGGCAGTACCGACACCCACAATGCCACCGGCGGCAACACCGCAGAGACCGACTGGGAAGGCGGGCATGGTAACGGCGACTCCAGCCCACGAGTGCAGATTGGACGCGAGATGAGAACCAACCCGGGCGGGCTCGCGGTCGCTTGGGCCGAGGAGAATTCTCGCGACGCCATCTTCGCGGCCTTGGCCCGGCGCGAAACCTACGCCACCAGCGGAACCCGGATCACGGTGCGATTCTTCGCCGGCGACTACGACGGCTTGACGTGCGCGACGCCCGACCTCGTCAAACAGGCGTACGCGCGCGGCGTGCCGATGGGGGGTGATCTCACACTGCGTGACGACGCGGCCTCCCCGCGCTTCCTGGTGTGGGCGGTGAAGGATTCGGGCTTGCCAGAGGCTCCCGGCACGGATCTACAGCGCATTCAGATCATTAAAGGCTGGGTGGACGATGCCGGGGGCACGCACGAAGCCATCTTCGATGCCGCCGGCCGCGCCGATAACGGCGCCAGCGTAGCCCCCGCTACTTGCGCGCCGGTCGGCAGCGGCGCCCGCGAGCTTTGCGCCTGGTGGACGGACCCGGCTTTCGACCCGCGCCAACACGCCTTCTACTACGCTCGCGTGTTGGAGAACCCCACCTGTCGCTGGAGTACGCGGGTATGCAAGAGCGTCGGCGTCGACCCGTTCTCGGCCGGCTGCTCGCGGCAGGCAGAGGTAGCCGGCGCCGCGTTTACCCAATGCTGCCTCGGCCCCGGTAACGATGCGTATATGGAGCCGGTGATCCAAGAGCGGGCATGGACGTCGCCGATCTGGTATCGCCCGGAGCCCGGGCCGTGAGCAACCGCGGGCGCAGTGCCATGCGGCGGATCTTGCGCGCTCCCGCGCTGCATTTCTTTCTCATCGGTGGTGCACTGTGGGCGGCACTGGGGGGCTCCCGCCCGGGTGACTCGCCGCGGGTGCGCGAACCGATCGTAATGACTGTGGCCGATATCGCCAGGCTGCGGAGTGTCTGGGCCGAGCAATTCGGCAGGGTTCCCGATCCGCAGGAGGAGGCACGGTTGATCGACGAAGCCGTTGACGAGGAGGTGTTGTATCGCCAGGCGCTCGACCGCGGGTTGGATCGCCGCTTACCGCAGGTGAGTGACCGCTTGGCGCGCCTGGCGCGCTTTGTCGACGAACAGCTGCCGGACGAAAACGGCGCTCCGGAAGCCGCTGCGCGCCAGCTCGGGCTCGAACGGCACGACCTGGTGATCCGCCGCCATCTGGCGCAAGTAATGCGGTTGATTCTGAGCCGGCCGCTGCCGTCGGATGAGCCGAGTGCGGCGGAGCTAGCGGACTTCTACGCCCGGCGCTCCGAGCGCTTCGTCTCGCCCACGATGGTTCGGTTGAGTCAGGTCTATGTCAGCCGCGAGCGCCACGGCACCGGCGCGCGGGAGGTCGCCGGGCGCCTGCGCGAAGAGCTGCGGCAGACCGGGGTTACGCCCGACCGCGGTGTGCTGCCGGGAGACCCGTTCATTCGCGGAGCGCACTTTGGCCTGCTTCCCAGGCAGCAGGTTGCCCAGATCTTCGGCGCCGAGTTCGCCGCCGCGATCGACGGGGCGACGGCCCTGCAGGCGTGGTCGGAGCCGATCGAGTCGCCCTACGGGTTTCATCTCGTCTGGCTGCACCAGCGGCGGGAAGCCGAGGCGCCGGCGTTGGAGCGGATTCGCAACCGCGTTCTGCACGCTTATCTATCCGAGCGCCGCGGTAGACGGCTGCGGGAGGGCCTCGATCGGTTACGCGAGCGCTATGCGGTTAGAGTTGAAGGCCCAGCCGCATGACCAGATGCCCGCGGCTGACGGCCACGCGAGGGCTTGCCGTGGCGCTTCGGCAGTTTAAGCGGAATATTGCCCTGCCGCTCATCAGACGCAGTCTGACAGAGCACTCTCACCATGGCGCATGGCCTCTTGCATGCGCTTCGGTTTAACCGAGCGGGCAAATCTCTACTACCCACTTGGTCGGCGATTGACTACTTCTCCTCTCATATGTGAAGTGTTATGCCAGCTACCCGATGAGTGACGGTCCGGAAAACGATATGGCTAGACATGAACCCAGCCCATCCTTGCGGCGTCCGCTCCGGCGCCGCCGTTTCAGTGCCAGCTGGAGTCTAGTGCTGGGCGCTGCCGCGGTCATGCTTTGGGGGCAGGTGCCACGAGCACTGGCGAGCCCATATCCGCCCTACTGGAGCGGCGGCTCGGGTCCGGCGGTGCATTACCAGCCGGTGGCGTGGCCGAGCGAGGGCGCCTGGATCTCCTATACGCAACAGGCCAATACCATCAACGACCAGCGGACCATGGACCCGTCGAACGGTGGCACGCGGCCGCAGAACTACGTCAATGTCGCCTCGAACTGTTCCGATCAGGCGCAGCCGAGCGTGTACTGGCAGTTCGACGGCACCAACCAGGTCCTGTTCTTCCGCTGGCGCGTGGAGCAGATCGCCAACACCTACGGCACTGGCCCAAGCCCTGGGAGCTATAGCTCGAGCGATCCCTGGAACTCAGCGCAGTGGACGGTATTGATCGACACCGACGGCGACGGCTTTCGTGATTTCGCCGTGCACCTCGATGGCTCGAACGGCAGCCCCTCACAGCAAGTCGATCGCCTGGTCGGCGTGTGGAGCCCGCTCAAGAGCCAGTCACTCGACTATCTCGGCGATCCCAGCAACATCCATGCGGTGGCCCACAATCCGACCGGGTTCGTCGATCTGGCGACCAGCCGGATCTTGAACTTCCAGAACAGCCTCACGCCAACCACCAGTTGGCCGAACGGCAGTTCCGAAACCGTGTGGGACTACGGCACTTCGCGCTCCCGCAACATCAGCACTCCGGGTTGCGACGAATACGTGGTTGATTACCAGATCCCGCTAGGCTTGCTCGATGCCTCGGCTTTCGGCGGCCCGACGATTACGCCCACCACCCCGTTCGCCATGGCGTTTGCCACGGCGAACAGCTTACAGAACCCGCTGCAGAAGGACTTTGTCTACCAGGGCGACTTCATTGCCGACCCCAGCCGCGAGATTCCCGGTGGCGATATCATCACACTCGACGGCGGCACGGTGCAGCAGCCACTGGTTACCGAGGTCAGCGCCAGCGGGTGCGGCCCAGCCGCGCTGACGGCGCAGGTCACCGACAGCCTTACCGTGGTTGGCGGGCAAGCCGTCACCTCCGTGGCCAACGTGGACTTCTATTACTATTACGACGCCAACGCCGATGGTGTCGCCAATGACGTTGGTTCAGCTTGGACCCTGGCGGCGGCAGCCAGCACCACGGACAACCCGATCGGCACCTGGACGGCGTCGTGGAGCTCAGCGGCGCTGGCGCGCGGGCGCTACCTCATCGCCGTCCAAGCGCTCGATGACAAGACCCTCAACAACCCAACCACCAAGGGCAACCGCACTTACTCGTACCTGACCAGTGCGGAAGTCACGGCGCTGGGTTCGCCGCCGGCGGATGAGAACTGGTTCGCCAATCCCACGCCGATTCCCGGTGTAGTGATGGCTGGCAGCTTCAACAACAGCTGTGGCGCCGCACCAGCCTCGATCAGCCAGTCTCTCAGCGCGAGCGAGGTGGTGGCCGGGGATCCGGTCCAAATCACAATTACCATCACCAATCCCACCGGCAGCGCGATCACGGTGAGCAGCATTCAAGACGTGCTGCCGCCCGGTTTCACTTTTGACAGCAACGCGGGCGGTACGCTCGGTGCGCCCACTTCCTCGCCCTCGGCGGGCGCCGGCGGCACGATCAGTTGGACCTTCGCCCCGGCCACCGTGCCGGCGGGTAGTTCGCGCACGTTCATCTTCAACGCCACCTCGTCGTCGGTGCTGGGCACCTACACCAACGGCGCGAGCGCATCGACGAGCGCGGGCACGCTGACGGCAGATCCGGCGCAGATCGGCGTGCGCGGGCCGACGCCGCCAAGCCTGACCGTCGCCAAGGCCGCCGACGTCACCAGCGCCAGCCCGGGGGACACGGTCACCTACACCATCACCTACGCCAACGACAGCTCGATCAACGTCACCGGTGCCGTGATCAGCGAGACACTGCCGGCTGGGCTCACCTTCGGGGCGTTCGTCGGCTCGCCACCTTGCACCGAGACCAGCGGCACCATCAGTTGCCCCGTCGGCTCGATCGCCGCCGGCGACGGTCCTTTCACCATCAGCTTCACGGCCACCGTCAACACTCCGTATGCTGGCGCTCACCCGCTGGTGGCCACAGCCACCATCACATCCAACGAGACTACGCCGGCGAGCGCGAGTGCCTCGGTCGCCATCAGCGGTCCGGCGTTGTCACTGCAAAAAGCCGGCGATAAGCTCCAGGTCAACCCGGCCGGCGCGGCGCCGGCCAATCAGGTGGTGTTCACCATCAGCTATCGCAACACCGGCACGGCGGCCGCCACAAGCGTAACCATTAGTGATCCGGTGCCGAGCGGGTTTACCTTCCTGGCCGGCTCCTCGTCGCCATCCTGCGCTCTGGGCGGCAGCACGGTGACATGCAGCCTCGGCACAGTATCGGCCGGCGCCAGCGGCTCGGTGACCATCGCCATGCAGGCTGGCAATCCCTTCACCGGTTCGAACCCGACGACGAATACTGCCACCATTACTTCCGCCGAGACCGCCGGCGTGTCCGAGAGCTTCCAGGTCGGCATTACCGGCGCCTGCACCAGCTCGACTTACTATTTCAGGCGCACCACCCTCTCGCCCGCACCGACGCCGACGCCAACCCCGTTCATCGCTGACACCACCGCGCCGACCAACCCCACCGCCTACACCGTGACCCGAACCTTGGTCGGCAGCACGACCGTCGAGCTGACCCGCTTCTATCAAGACCCGGCCCCGGCAACCGCGCTTAGCCTCGCTTCCGTCTCCTACAGCTACTACATCAACAAGACCGGCTCGCCGCAGGCCACCTTCACCATCTCGCTGTATGATTACAACCCGGCCACTGGCACCTCGACGTTGTTGGGATCGGCCACCAACACGGCCACCGGCAATCGCACCAACGAGTTGCTCACCGGCAGCATCACGCCGAGTGCCGGGCTGACGTCGGGTCACCGCTTCTTGTGGGTGATCACCGCCGTCACTAACCACGCCAGTCAGACCAATGATCTCGGCGTCAACTTCGACGGCACCTCCAGCCAGAGCCAGTCGGCAATCTGCACCAGCCCGCTATTCCTCGTGCTCGACGAACAAGTCGACAGCCTGGCGGTCTCGCCTGGCGGCAGTCTCCAGTACACCATTCAGTTCGGCAATCCGGGCAATGCCAACACCAGCGGTTCGCAGATCACCGACACCTTGCCCACCGGCACTACGTTCGTGAGCGCGACCCTCAACGGCAGTCCGGCTACTCCGGTCGGCGGCAGTTGCCCGGCTAACGTCTGCACCTTCAATGTGAACTCCACCGGCCAGGCCAGCGGCGTAATTGCTGCCGGCGGCTCCGGCTCGCTGGTCGTCAACGCCAGCGTCAGCAACCCGCTGGCGCCTAGCATCACCACGCTTACCAATCCGGTGTCGCTCGATAGCACGCAGACCGATCCGGTCACCGATTCGGTGACCACGACGGTGTTGCGTCCGAACGTCACCGTCAGTGTAGCAGCCAGCGATACGCTGCTGATTCCGGGCGACATTGTTACTTACACTATCACCGTCCTCAACAGCGGCTCGGGCACTGCGACCAACGTGTCGGTCTCGGATCTCATGCCGGTGACCGGCTATTTCACCTACGCCGGTAACATCAGCGGCGGCGATGCGCGCAATGACAGCGGCAACCCGCTCACCTGGACGATCAATACCCTGGCCGCCGGCGGCAGCGCCACCTTGTCGTTCCAAATGCAGGTGGCCGGCGTTGGTGTGCCTAGTGGCGTCACCACGCTTGATGACTCGGCCACCGTCAGCGACGCGGAAACCACCGGCTCACGCACGAGCAACACGGTTACCGTTGCTATCACCAGCAACCCCAACCTGCAGCTTGCCACCAGCGTGTCCGACGTAAATGGCGGCGCCGTTGAGCCGGGCGACCAGCTCGTCTACTCCATCACCCTCAGCAACGTCGGCGGCAGTGACGCAACTGACGTGCTCGTACGCAACCCGATCCCGGCCGACACGACTTACGTGAACGGCACGCTGGTCTACCAGAGCACGGCGCAGACCGATATCGTCGACGCTGATGTGGCCAGCTTCGATGGCGGCGCCAACCGCGCGGTCTACTCCATCGGTACCTTGCCCGCGGGGGTAACGCGCACGATGCAGTTCACTGTAACCGTCGACTCGCCGTTGCCCGCCGGAACCACGACGATCACCAGCACCGCGACTGCCACCGCCAGCAACGCCGCCAGCAAGCAGGACTCGGTCACGGTCAGCGCCAGCGCGGCGCCGGTGTTGGCTCTGACGCTCTCGGCACCGAACTCGGTGGCCTTCCCGCTCACCACGCTCGCCGCTGCCGCGAGCGCCAGCACCACCATTACGGTTAACTCCACCACCTACATCGCCATTGGCGACGTCGTCAGTGTCAACGGCACGACTGCTACTGTTACCGCGATCAGCGGCAACCAGCTCACACTCGATACCCCGGTTACGGCCCCGATCAACACCCAGGTTCTGCCGACCTTCGAGTACGTACTGACTTACACCAACAGCGGCGACGCCGACGCCTCGGGCGTTACCGTGGAAAACCCGCTGCCGGCAGGGCTCAGCTTCGTCTCTGCCGACAACGGTGGCACCTACGCTCTAGGCACCGTCACCTGGAATCTGGGCACCGTCGCCGCCGGGCAGAGCGGCGTGCTGCACGTCCGGGTGAGCCCCACCGCCGCGGGCACTTATGTTGACACGGCAACGATAGACAGCAACGAGACTACCTCCAGTAGCTCCAACACCGTGACCACCAACGCCGGAGCGCTCACCCTCGACGTGGCGACCACCACGCCAGCGGTGGTGAACAGCGGCAGCGGCACCACGGCCACGTACGTGATTACGCTGACCAACCAGCTCCCCAGCGCTGCCACCGGCGTGACGATTACCGACTTGCTTGCGAGCGGGTTCTCTTACGCCGGCCCGACCACCTTCGGCGGCAGCGGTACCTGCCCGGCGCCGCCACCGCCCACTGCCGGTGACACGCAGCCGCAGTGGGGGCCGTGCAGCATCCCCGCCAACGGCAACCTGACCATCACGTTCGTCGCCGACATCGCCGCCAGTGTCGGCGCCGCGACGTACCAAGACGGCGCGCAGGCGACGAGCACGAACACTGCGGTGTTGCCGTTCGACGAACTGGCAACCTCCGCGGAGGACGTGACCGTGTCCCTCCCTGCACCGACGGCAACCGCAACGGCGACGCCAACCGAAACCTACACCGCGACGCCAACCAATACATTGACGGCCACGCCGACCAACACGCCGGTCGATACGCCGACGAACACAGCGACGCCAACCGAGACCTACACCGCGACGCCGACCAACACGCTGACGGCCACGCCAACCGACACGCCGGTCGATACGCCGACGAACACAGCGACGCCAACCGAGACCTACACCGCGACGCCGACCAACACGCTGACGGCCACGCCAACCGACACGCCGGTCGATACGCCGACGAACAC